>NZ_JACRSO010000011.1 GCF_014384745.1 Luoshenia tenuis | reverse complement strand
CCTTTCTCTCAAAGCGAAATTGTAGTTTCCCGTTCGATTTCTTCCCGTTTCGTTACCTTTACAGCAACTCCACTAGATTTCTTTCTTACGTTCTTTTCGTTTCTATCGCTTTCTTGCTTACTTGATGTAGTTTTCAAAGGACAAATGCCAGCACTGCACTGGCAGTGGTGGGCTCAAGTGGACTCGAACCACCGACCTCACGCTTATCAGGCGTGCGCTCTAACCGGCTGAGCTATGAGCCCTCGTGGTGGAGATGAGCGGGATCGAACCGCTGACCTCCTGCGTGCAAGGCAGGCGCTCTCCCAGCTGAGCTACACCCCCACGACAAGCAGGTTTCCGTTCGTTCCGCGCATCACGCGGGAAGAATCTTATAAAATTTAAAACTTAAGACCCTTCAAAACTGCACAGGTCAGACACGAAATATCTCCCGTTCTTCCGCTTTCTTCTCAGCTTCCTCTTCCGAGGCCTTCTCCTTTAAGCCTTAATTTCTTTTCCTCTTTTT
>NZ_JACRSO010000010.1 GCF_014384745.1 Luoshenia tenuis | reverse complement strand
TATTCAATAATGGAAGCCACGACGCCGGAAGCAACCGTGCGGCCACCCTCGCGGATAGCAAAACGCAGCCCCTCTTCGATGGCGATCGGCGTGATCAGCTTCACTTCCATCTGTACGTTATCCCCAGGCATTACCATCTCCACGCCTTCCGGCAGCGTGATGACCCCCGTCACGTCCGTCGTACGGAAGTAGAACTGCGGACGATATCCATTGAAGAACGGCGTATGACGCCCGCCCTCTTCCTTCGTCAGCACGTACACCTCGCCTTTGTAGTGCGTGTGCGGATGAATCGAATCCGGCTTGGACAGTACCTGTCCGCGCTCGATCTCGTTACGCTGCACGCCGCGCAGCAGCACGCCGATGTTGTCTCCCGCTACCGCCTGATCCAGCAGCTTGCGGAACATCTCTACGCCCGTTACGACCGTGGAACGCTTCTCGTCCGTCAGACCGACGATCTCTACCGTATCCTGCACCTTTACCGTTCCGCGCTCTACACGGCCCGTGGCCACAGTGCCGCGGCCCGTGATCGAGAACACGTCCTCTACAGGCATCAGGAACGGCTGATCCACCGCGCGCTCCGGCTCGGGGATGTAGCTGTCTACCGCGTCCATCAGCTCGAAAATGCACTTGCAATCCGGCTCCTCCGCTACGTTGGAAGAGCTCTGCGCCGCTTCCAAAGCCTTCAGCGCAGATCCGCGGATGATCGGCGTATCGTCGCCGGGGAAGCTATACTCGTTGAGCAGCTCCCGGATCTCCATCTCTACCAGCTCCAGCAGCTCCTCATCGTCTACCATATCGCACTTGTTCATGAACACCAGCACGTACGGCACGCCTACCTGACGGGCCAGCAGGATGTGCTCGCGCGTCTGCGGCATCGGGCCGTCCGCCGCGCTTACCACCAGGATCGCTCCGTCCATCTGCGCAGCGCCCGTGATCATGTTCTTTACATAGTCAGCGTGCCCCGGGCAGTCCACGTGCGCATAGTGCCGCGTCGCCGTCTCATACTCCACGTGCGCCGTGTTGATCGTGATCCCGCGCTCTTTCTCTTCCGGCGCCTTATCGATCGCATCGTAAGCCATCGCCTCGGCCTGCCCCATCTTCGACAGCGTCGTTGTGATCGCCGCCGTCAGCGTGGTCTTGCCGTGGTCTACGTGGCCGATCGTGCCAATGTTTACGTGCGGTTTGTTCCGCTCAAATTTAGCCTTAGCCATTTGATCTTTTCCTCCTTAAT
>NZ_JACRSO010000009.1 GCF_014384745.1 Luoshenia tenuis | reverse complement strand
ATAACATCCGGCAGCGTCCTACTCTCCCGGGCCGTCACCAGCCAAGTACCATCGGCGCTGAAGGGCTTAACTTCTGTGTTCGGTATGGGAACAGGTGGTTCCCCTTCGCCATCGCCACCGGAATCCTTCGAGGGTTCCTCTTTTATCCCCTCAAAACTACATCAATTCAGCTTTAAGCAATTTCCACTACTCTTCCACTACAACTTCCTTTGATCAAGCCCTCGACCTATTAGTACCAGTCCGCTACATGCATTACTGCACTTCCACTCCTGGCCTATCACCTTGTCGTCTTCAAGGGGTCTTACTTCCTTTCGGAATGGGATATCTCATCTTAAGGTGGGTTTCACGCTTAGATGCCTTCAGCGTTTATCCCTTCCGCACTTCGCTACCCGGCTATGCTCCTGGCGGAACAACCGGTTCACCAGAGGTGCGTCCATCCCGGTCCTCTCGTACTAGGGACAGATCCTTTCAAATATCCTGCGCCCGCGACGGATAGGGACCGAACTGTCTCGCGACGTTCTGAACCCAGCTCGCGTGCCGCTTTAATTGGCGAACAGCCAAACCCTTGGGACCTGCTTCAGCCCCAGGATGCGACGAGCCGACATCGAGGTGCCAAACCTCCCCGTCGATGTGGACTCTTGGGGGAGATCAGCCTGTTATCCCCGAGGTAGCTTTTATCCGTTGAGCGACGGCAATTCCACTCTCTACCGCCGGATCACTAAGCCCGAGTTTCCTCCCTGCTCGAGATGTCTCTCTCGCAGTCAAGCTCCCTTCTGCCTTTGCACTCTGCGAATGATTTCCAACCATTCTGAGGGAACCTTTGCGCGCCTCCGTTACTCTTTCGGAGGCGACCGCCCCAGTCAAACTGCCCGCCTGACACTGTCCAGCTGCCGGCTTACGGCCAGCCGTTAGAATCCAGGCAACGGAAGAGTGGTATCCCAACAGCGGCTCCACCAAGACTGGCGTCCTGGTTTCAATGCCTCCCACCTATCCTGTACATCCATTACCCGAACCCAATGTCAGGTTACAGTAAAGCTCTACGGGGTCTTTCCGTCCGATCGCGGGTAATGTGTATCTTCACACATACTACAATTTCGCCGGGTCCCTTGTTGAGACAGCGCCCAAATCGTTACGCCATTCGTGCGGGTCGGAACTTACCCGACAAGGAATTTCGCTACCTTAGGACCGTTATAGTTACGGCCGCCGTTTACTGGGGCTTCGGTTCTATGCTTCGGTTGCCCTAACATTTCCCCTTAACCTTCCAGCACCGGGCAGGCGTCAGCCCGTATACGTCGTATCTCTACTTCGCACAGACCTGTGTTTTTGCTAAACAGTCGCTTGGGCCTCTTCTCTGCGGCCTCTTTCGAGGCACTCCTTCTCCCGAAGTTACGGAGTCATTTTGCCGAGTTCCTTAACAAGGGTTATCCCGCTCGTCTGAGGATTCTCTCCTCGCCTACCTGTGTCGGTTTGCGGTACGGGCACCTCCGGATTCCTTAGCAGCTTTTCTCGCCAGCGTGATTTACCCGACTTCCTTACTAATTTCAGTCCCCATCACACATCATCCTTCCCTTGGCGCGTACTTCACTACGCCAAAGACTCTGTGCTTGGACAGGGCTGTCCATCACCCTGCTTCGGTCAACCTTCTGTGTCACTGCTTCAGTCAAACACCCTTCGGTGGTACAGGAATCTCTACCTGTTGTCCATCGCCTACGACTCTACCGTCCTCGGCTTAGGCCCCGACTTACCCTGAGTGGACGAGCCTTCCTCAGGAAACCTTAGGCTTTCGACGGAATGGATTCTCACCATTCTCTCGCTACTCATACCGGCATTCTCTCCTCTATGCAGTCCACGGCTCCTTTCGGTACCGCTTCTGCCCGCATACAGTGCTCCTCTACCAACATTTCTGTTCCGTGGCTTCGGTGGCAGGTTTAGCCCCGTTACATCTTCGGCGCAGAACCACTCGACCAGTGAGCTATTACGCACTCTTTAAATGCGTGGCTGCTTCTGAGCCAACATCCTGGTTGTCTGTGCAATTCCACATCCTTTTCCACTTAACCTGCACTTTGGGACCTTAGCCGACGGTCTGGGCTGTTTCCCTTTTGACTGCGAAACTTATCTCCCGCAGTCTGACTCCCATAATTCAATTATCCGGCATTCGGAGTTTGATAAGGTTCGGTAAGCTTTGTGGCCCCCTAGCCCATTCAGTGCTCTACCTCCGGTAATCATTTATGAGGCTAGCCCTAAAGCTATTTCGAGGAGAACCAGCTATCTCCAAGCTCGATTGGAATTTCTCCGCTATCCACACCTCATCCCCGCCTTTTTCAACAGACGTGGGTTCGGTCCTCCATGGGATTTTACTCCCACTTCAACCTGGACATGGATAGGTCGCCTGGTTTCGGGTCTACGTCATGCAACTTGTCGCCCTATTAAGACTCGGTTTCCCTTCGGCTCCAGCACTTTATGCCTTAACCTCGCTACACAACGTAACTCGCCGGTCCGTTCTACAAAAAGTACGAGGTCGCACCTAGATCGTGCTCCCTCCGCTTGTAAACACAGGGTTTCAGGTACTCTTTCACTCCCCTCCCGGGGTACTTTTCACCTTTCCCTCACGGTACTATTCGCTATCGGTCACCAAGTAGTATTTAGCCTTGGGGGGTGGTCCCCCCGACTTCCCACCGGATTCCTCGTGTCCTGTGGTACTCTGGATCCCCGCCTCCTTCAAAACATTTCACCTACGAGACTCTTACTCCCTTTGGTTGGGCTTTCCAACCCTATTCGGCTATGTTCTTTCCAGATTACGCGGGTCCTTAACCCCGCAAAACCGTAGTCTTGCGGTTTGGGCTCTTTCCCGTTCGCTCGCCGCTACTTAGGAAATCGATGTTTCTTTCCTTTCCTCCGGCTACTTAGATGTTTCAGTTCACCGGGTTCCCTCCTCACGGACTATGTGTTCATCCGCGGGTAGTGGAGCATTGCCTCCACTGGGTTTCCCCATTCGGACATCCATGACTATTACGCTTGCTTGCAGCTTATCATGGCTTTTCGCAGCTTGCCACGTCCTTCTTCGGCTCTTGGTGCCAAGGCATCCACCCTGTGCTCTTTCTAGCTTGATCGTCTTTTTCCCTTGCTTGGATTCCTCCAAGCCTTTCTCTCAAAGCGAAATTGTAGTTTCCCGTTCGATTTCTTCCCGTTTCGTTACCTTTACAGCAACTCCACTAGATTTCTTTCTTACGTTCTTTTCGTTTCTATCGCTTTCTTGCTTAC
>NZ_JACRSO010000008.1 GCF_014384745.1 Luoshenia tenuis | reverse complement strand
CTCTTAAGACCCTTCAAAACTGCACAGGTCAGACACGAAATATCTCCCGTTCTTCCGCTTTCTTCTCAGCTTCCTCTTCCGAGGCCTTCTCCTTTAAGCCTTAATTTCTTTTCCTCTTTTTCCGTATCCTAATAGATACGTTCGACCGGAGTTTGAAAGACGATCCCTCGTCTCCCATCTTCTCCCTAGAAAGGAGGTGATCCAGCCGCACCTTCCGATACGGCTACCTTGTTACGACTTCACCCCAGTTATCGGTCTCACCTTCGGCGCCTGGCTCCCTTGCGGGTTACCTCAACGACTTCGGGCGCTCCCAACTCCCATGGTGTGACGGGCGGTGTGTACAAGGCCCGGGAACGCATTCACCGCGACATGCTGATTCGCGATTACTAGCAACTCCAACTTCATGTGGGCGGGTTGCAGCCCACAATCCGAACTGGGACCGGTTTTTTGAGATCCGCTCCACCTTACGGTCTCGCTTCTCTTTGTACCGGCCATTGTAGCACGTGTGTAGCCCAGGTCATAAGGAGCATGATGATTTGACGTCGTCCCCACCTTCCTCCGTGTTATCCACGGCAGTCCTGTTAGAGTCCCCGGCTTTACCCGCTGGTAACTAACTGTAGGGGTTGCGCTCGTTGCGGGACTTAACCCAACATCTCACGACACGAGCTGACGACAACCATGCACCACCTGTCTCCTCGTCCCGAAGGACGTACATATCTCTATGCACTTCGAGGGATGTCAAGACCTGGTAAGGTTCTTCGCGTTGCTTCGAATTAAACCACATGCTCCGCTGCTTGTGCGGGCCCCCGTCAATTCCTTTGAGTTTCAACCTTGCGGCCGTACTCCCCAGGCGGAATACTTATTGCGTTTGCTCCGGCACAGGGGGGGTCGATACCCCCTACACCTAGTATTCATCGTTTACAGCGTGGACTACCAGGGTATCTAATCCTGTTCGCTCCCCACGCTTTCGCGCCTCAGCGTCAGTTACAGTCCAGAAAGCCGCCTTCGCCACTGGTGTTCCTCCTAATATCTACGCATTTCACCGCTACACTAGGAATTCCGCTTCCCTCTCCTGCACTCCTAGCCAACCAGTTTTAAATGCAGTTCCCAGGTTAAGCCCGGGTATTTCACATCTAACTTGATCGGCCGCCTGCGCGCCCTTTACGCCCAGTAATTCCGGACAACGCTCGCCCCCTACGTATTACCGCGGCTGCTGGCACGTAGTTAGCCGGGGCTTCCTCCCATGGTACCGTCACTTCCTTCTTCCCATAGGACAAAAGTTTACAATCCAAAGACCTTCTTCCTTCACGCGGCGTTGCTGGGTCAGGCTTTCGCCCATTGCCCAATATTCCCCACTGCTGCCTCCCGTAGGAGTCTGGGCCGTGTCTCAGTCCCAGTGTGGCCGGCCAACCTCTCAGTCCGGCTACCCATCGTCGCCTTGGTAGGCCTTTACCCTACCAACTAGCTAATGGGACGCGAGCCCACCCTGCACCGGATTTCTCCTTTGACCCCTGTACCATGTGATACTGTGGTCTCATGCGGTATTAGCACTGATTTCTCAGTGTTATCCCCCTGTGCAGGACAGGTTGCTCACGCGTTACTCACCCGTCCGCCACTAGATCAGATGTCTCCATGCCGAAGCATTTCCTCATCCTCTCCCGTTCGACTTGCATGTGTTAAGCACGCCGCCAGCGTTCGTCCTGAGCCAGGATCAAACTCTTCAATTTAATCCTTTTATTCAAGCAGGGCTTCGTTTCCTACCCCCTGCTCTTTGGCTCTTACTCAAAGTCCTCTCCGTTTCCGCTT
>NZ_JACRSO010000007.1 GCF_014384745.1 Luoshenia tenuis | reverse complement strand
GGTGGCGATGGCGAAGGGGAACCACCTGTTCCCATACCGAACACAGAAGTTAAGCCCTTCAGCGCCGATGGTACTTGGCTGGTGACGGCCCGGGAGAGTAGGACGCTGCCGGATGTTATGGAACAGCGCTGCGCTTGAGCAGTGCTGTTCCTTTTTTTTACTACTGCTTTTCTCTAAAGGCAGAGCCGCCTTGTATTCCCGCCAGACGCAATGGTATAATGGTGTATAGTTTCAGTAATATATTGCCGCATGGGGGGAAGAACGATGACGACACAGAACGAGTTGTTGCAATACTTTGCCAACTGTCCGATCAACAGTACGCACTCGCATCATTTAAAAGATCATGAGTTCGGTGATATTTCATTATTTAAGATCATCTCTAGGACTTACGTGAATTGGATCATGAACGATTTTCTGGAGGATGGGGAGGCTGCGCGCCGGAAATTTTTGGAAAAATACCGCTGTAATAGCTATGCGACCTGGCTGGTGCGTGCGATTGAGGATATCTATTCTGTTGGGGTTCC
The DNA here is from genome assembly GCF_014384745.1 of Luoshenia tenuis. Lineage (NCBI taxonomy): Bacteria > Bacillati > Bacillota > Clostridia > Christensenellales > Christensenellaceae > Luoshenia > Luoshenia tenuis. The sequence goes on along the minus strand of NZ_JACRSO010000007.1, from coordinate 12,453 downwards.
GCTATCGCTGGAGAGCTGGGATGCTTATGACGAAGCGATTCGCCAGGCTTATCAATCGGGCGAGCACCATTTGGATATCCTGAAGAACCAGTGCGGCTATGCGCGCGTGATCTTGGATAAATACGACGATCCAGGCTCGGACAACGGGCACCCCGATCTCTTTGCCCCGACCCTGCGCTGCGACGCCTTCTTTAATGGGTACGATCCTGCGCTGCGCAGCCATGACGGCGTGAGTGCATATGATTATATCCGCTTTCGGGAGAAAATGTCGCTGACGGAATACATCGCGGAGATGAAGGGATATATCCGTCAATGTGTATCTTCGGGCGGGGTGATCGCCCTTAAGGTCGGCATGGCCTATGAGCGCGATCTTCACTTTGACAACCGGGAAAAGACGCTTGCCGTTAAGGCGTTTTTAAATCCTCAGGCAGCGGCAGAGGATGTGCGCGCTTTCCAGGACTATGTCATGCATAAGCTGCTGGAATTGGCCGCGGAGTTGGGATTGCCAGTGCAGATCCATACCGGCCTTGCCTCACTGAAGGGGACAAACGCCATGGCGCTGTGTAATTTGATCGAAGAATATCCCTCCGTCCAGTTCGACCTTTTCCACGGCTCCTTCCCCTGGACGGACGATATTCTGGCGCTGGCGCACAACTTTAACAACGTTTATGTGGATTTGTGCTGGCTGCCGATCATCTCCACCACCCGCGCAATAGCCTTTATCAAGGAGGCGCTGGAGGTCACGGATGCGGAGCGGATCCTGTGGGGCTGCGATACCTGGACCTCAGAGGAGAGCTACGGGGCGGTGCTGGCCGGGCGGTATTGCCTGGCTAGGGCGCTGGGCGAGCTTGTGGATGAAGGGCGCTTTGATATGGCCTATGCCAAACGTTTGGGGGTCAATATCCTCTATAAAAACGCTAAAGCGCTGTTTGATCTTTAAGGGAAAAAGAAAAAGCCCCGCCGTGGCGGGGCTTTTTTATATGCATATTCGTTTAAGCCATCCAGGGATCTACGATATACTTGCCCTTGGCGCGCAGCGCAGGATCGGCCAGCACCTCTTTCAGTTTCTCCAGCGAGCAGACCTCCGCAACCATGGAGGTAACGTCGATCTTGCCGGACTGGATCAAATCCACCGCGCGCGTTTGCGTGTAGGGATTAATATAGGAAGCTTTGAGTACCACTTCCTTTTGGAAGATTTCAAAGGGCTTGATGGGCACTTCGTCATCCGGCTTGGTCAGCCCGAACATCATCACGGTGGATTGTTTGCCGGCAAGGTCAATCGCCTGGGCGATAGTGGACTTGAGGCCCGCGCACTCGATCACCGCATTGATGCGCCCCACATGATGGGCGGCCAGCACCGCTTTTACATCCTCGCTTAGCGGATCGATGCAGAGATCCGCACCCAACTTGGCACCCATCTCGCGTTTTACGGCGACGGGCTCGAGCAGGATCACCTTATGCGCGCCTGCAATTTTTGCCAGCTGTACCATGATCAGACCGATCATGCCGCCGCCGATGACCATGACGACGCTGCCGGGCTGCACATCGCACATATCAAAGCCGTGCAGGCAGCAGGCTACCGGCTCCGCCATGGCGCAGGCGACCAGCGAAGCCTCCGGCAGGAGTTTATAGACCTGTTTTTTATGCACGCTGCAGTACTGGGCGAAGCCACCATCCGTCGTGGTGCCGATCCCGGTCATATGCTCGCAAAAATGGGCGATGCCATTACGGCAATAGTAGCATTCCCCACAGGTATCGTTCGGGTCCACGCACACCTTGTCGCCTACGGCGATATCTTTGACGTTATCGCCCACCGCTTCGACAATGCCCGAGAACTCATGCCCCAGGATGGTCGGAGGCGTAACGTCGGCCGCGCCCTTGTCCCCCTCGAAGATATGCACATCTGTCCCGCACACGCCGCAGGCGGCAATGCGGATCAATACATCATCCGCACCCACCTTGGGCTGGGGCGCCTCCTCAATGCGCACATCGTGTTTGCCATAAAAAACAGCGCTTTTCATGATAATCCCCCTAAAAATAACGTTAAGGCAGTGGTTGCCATACAGCAATATTATAGACCAGCCGGCGATGGGGCACAAGGGGCAATGCCGGGGTCAGGGTGTGTGGCGACAAGATTATTCCGGCGTCTGCGGGAGCGGGGCGATAGAAATTGCCTGGCGCTGTTGCATTGTTTGCGGCGCTTGTGTTATCTTAAGAACAGTATAAAATGGCCGGATTTGGCCGTTCTACAAAGGAAGGGTCGTAATATATGGTAGATTTTAAGACGAACATCGCCCAGGCTTTGGCAAAGGAGACCGGTGTGGACTGCGAGCAGCTGTGCGGATGGCTGGAAGTGCCGCCGGAGCGGGAGATGGGCGACTATGCCCTGCCCTGCTTTAAGCTATCCAAGACCATGCGCAAGGCGCCGCCGGTAATCGCCCAGGCGTTGCATGATGCGCTTACCCCGCAGCAGGAGGCGCTTTGCTTAGAGCGGATCGAAACGGTGGGCGGCTACCTGAATTTCTTTTTAGATAAGGCGATGGTCGCCCGCGAAGTGGTAAGCGAGGTGCTGCAGGCCGGGCCGCGCTATGGCGGCAGCGATAAGGGAGTAGGCAAGACGATCTGCATCGATTATTCTTCAATCAACATCGCCAAGCGCTTTCATATCGGCCACCTTTCTACCACCGTACTGGGCAACGCCCTGTATAAAATATATCAACACTTAGGCTACAAATGTGTGGGGATCAACCACCTGGGGGACTGGGGCACCCAGTTTGGCAAGCTGATCGTGGCGTTCAAGCGCTGGGGTACCCGCGAACAGGTGGAACAGGGCGGCGTGGACGCTCTTTCTGAATTGTATGTGCGCTTCCACCAGGAGGCCGAAAACGAACCGGCTTTAGAGGATGAAGGGCGGTATTGGTTTAAAAAGATCGAGGATGGCGATCAAGAGGCGCTATCGCTGTTCAACTGGTTTAAGGAGCTGACGCTTAAGGACGCGCAGCGGGTTTACGATCTGCTGGGCGTGCATTTTGATTCCTACGCGGGGGAGAGCTTTTATAACGACAAAATGGGCCGGGTGATCGACGAGCTGGAGGCCAAGGGACTGCTTACCGAGAGCCAGGGCGCCAAGGTAGTGGATCTTTCGGACTATAACCTGCCGCCCTGCCTGATTCTTAAAAGCGATGGGGCCACGCTGTACGCCACCCGGGATATCGCGGCGGCGCTCTACCGCAAGGATACCTATGACTTTGACAAATGCCTGTATGTGGTCGCTTACCAGCAGAACCTGCACTTTGCCCAATGGTTTAAAGTGGTGGAAATGATGGGATATCCCTGGGCCAAGGACTTGGAGCACGTGGCCTTTGGCATGATCAGCTTTGAGGGCCAGACCCTTTCCACCCGGAAAGGGCATGTGGTCTATCTGGACGAGCTGCTGGAGCGCGCGGTGGAAAAGACCCGCGCGATCATTGAGGAGAAAAGCCCCAATTTGGAAGATAAGGACGAGGCCGCGCGCCAGGTGGGCATCGGCGCGGTGATCTTTAACGCCATGCAGGCGGGCCGCATTAAGGATATCGATTTTTGGTGGGATCGGGCGTTGAATTTCGACGGTGAGACCGGCCCTTACGTGCAATATACCCACGCGCGTTGCTGCAGCGTGCTGCGCAAGGCCCAGGGATATGCGCTGGATGGGCAGACGCAGTGGGACCAGCTGACCGATGAGGAAGCCCAAAAGACCATCATGCTGCTGATGCGCTTCCCGGAGGTCGTAGAAGAGGCGGCTTTGCGCAACGAGCCCTCTATGATCACCCGGCATACGGTAGAGATCGCCAAGGCCTATAATAAGTTCTATTATGAACACCGCATTTTAGATGAGGACGAAAAAGCCGCTGTGGCGCGGCTGCAGTTGACCCGCGCCGTGCGCCAGGTGATCGCCATCGGCCTGGGGCTTTTGGGCATTGAAGCGCCGGAAAGGATGTAAGAGCGGTATAAGCAAAGGAGGTTGGGGGGATGAACGCTGCACAGCGACGCCAGGCGATTATGCGCTGCCTGAACCGGGAGCCGGATGCGATTACCGCCAGCGCCCTGGCGGCGACGTTCTCGGTCAGCCGGCAGGTGATCGTGCAGGATATCGCGATCCTCCGCGCGGGAGGCGCCGATATTCTGGCCACGCCGGCTGGGTATATCGTCCCCCGCGCCAGTTTTTTGAAACGTCCGCGCCGGGTGATCTGCTGTAAGCACGAGCGGGAAGAGCAAATGGTGGAGGAACTGATGACCATTGTGCGCCTGGGCGGCTGTGCGGTGGACGTTACGGTGGAGCATCCGGTCTATGGAGAATTTAAGGCCATGCTGATGGTGGGCACGGAGCGGGACGTGAGGCGCTTTATCGCCCGCCTGCGGGAAAACGGCGCCGGACCATTGAGCGCGATTACCGGCGGCTTACATCTGCATATGATCGAGGCAGACAGTGAAGAGGCACTCGATAAGATCGTGGCGGCATTGGCCAAGGCTGGCATCTTGCAGATGCAGGGAGAAGAGCAATAGTATAGAAGAATGATGAATGAAAACCGCGGAGGCCTGAGCGGCTCCGCGGTTTTTTGCATATCACACGAGACGATGAAAAGATGTCTGATGAAAAGAAACGGATATAAAACGCGTAATAATTGCAGCCCGCGCAAAGGTTTTAGCGCAGGGATGTACGATATTTAGCCTGACGGCCGCATAAATAAATATAGTAAACTTAGTCGTAAAAAATTGTGAATTTTAAGGGCAGGAATTTGTAGAAAAAAATTGAATCAATCACGATATAAGCCCTGGAGAAAAAAGACGGGGGATAACCAAGTTCAAGCCGGGAAGGGGGGGAGCCGTTCCGGCGGTGAATTTAAGGAGGAACGGTATGGGGGTAACGCTTAAAAAAACTGGAGTCCTGGCGGTACTGGTATCGCTTTGCCTGACGGTGAACGGCTGCTTGCTCTTACCTAAGGAAGAGGAGGCGCTGGCGCCGCCGCTGATCGAGCCCGAAGAGGTAGAGGTGCAGACCGAAGAGGTGACGCTGGGAACGATAGAAAACAAGCTTTCGGTGTCGGCGTCGTTCATGTCGTCAAAGTTTTCCGTACTTTCTTTTCCCATCAGCGGATACGTATCTAAAGTTAACGTATCTCTGGGGGATGAGGTGAAAAAGGGCGACGTATTGGCCGAGATGGATGTGGAAAGTCTCAAAAGCAGCCTGCGCAAGGCGCAGATCGAGCTGAAATATGCGCAAAAGGAATTGAATGAGGCGCCGGACAGCACCAATGCGCAAAAGAGCGTTGCGCTGGCCAAGGAAACCGTAAGCGACCTGCAGCGCCAGATCAAACAGGGACAGCTGACCTCGGGGATGAACGGCAAGGTCACGGCAGTGGATGAAAACCTGTCGGCGGGGATGGCGGTGCAGCCCTTTAAAGAAATGGTGCGCATCCAGGAGGATGGCACGCTGCAGCTGCGCTTTGAAGGGTCGGACGCGACTTCTTTCCGCCCGGGCATGGCGGTGGAGGTAACGGTCAACGACCAAAGCTATACGGGCACGGTGGTGACCAGCCCCAGCAACGCTACGGAAAAGGAAGATGGCAAGCCGGCCAATATCGTGATCTTTGACGTGGAAGGGCTGGATTATGCCACCGTCAGCGAGGGGCAGACGGCCTCTGTAGTGGCCGTGCTGGAGCGCAAGGAGGATGTAATCGTCCTGCCCAAGAACTATGTCAACACCTATATTGGCCGCCAATACGTTTACGTGATGGAGGACGGCGTTAAAGTCGAGCGCGACGTCAAGGTCGGGATGGAGACCACCGGCGAATATGAGATCCTGGAAGGGCTGAATGTAGGGGATCTGATCGTTAAGCGATAAATAAGGGGGACGCGCCATGTTTTTAATGGTCGTGCGCAAGATGCTTAACAACCGCTGGATGGTCTTGTGCCTTCTGATCGGGATCACCATCGCAGTGGCCATGGTCAGTACGGTACCCATGTACACGGACGGCGTTTTGCAGCGCATGCTAATCAAGGATCTGGAGAGCTATCAAGAAGAGTTCGGGAATTACCCGGGCACACTGCATATCAAAGCGGACCTTTCCAGCCGTTTTACCAACCAGGATGAGCGGCTGGAGGGCTATCACGCGCTGAAAAGTCAAGTGACCGAGCGGCTGGAGCCAGCCATCGGCCTGCCCAGCGCGGATACGACCTGCGTTTATTGGCTGGATTATTTGACTGGCCTGCCCAAAGAACAGCGCAGCGAAAATCCCAAGTCAGTCTATTTTAAACTAAACGGTATACCGGGCTTTGAAGAACAAGTAAATGTCCTTCAGGGGCGCTTACCTGCGGCCCAAAAGGATGCGGAAGGCGTCTATGAAGTAGTGGCCTTTAAAGGGGCGATCAACGATAACGATGTACCGTTGGACGTGGTATATGAGCTGAGCCATAGCCAGATGGATTTAGATGAGCCGCTCTACGTAAAGGTGGTCGGAGTGGTCGAGCCGAAGGAGGGCAGCGAACTGTTCTGGTATGACGGGGAGCGCACCACCGCGGGCGGCTTTATAATGAACGGGGAGCTGATGGAGCGGGAGTTGATCGAGCGCGAGCCCACGCTGCTGACCATCGTACAGTGGAATTACGCGCTGGACTATCATGCCATCACCCTTTCCAACCTGCGCGATGTGATGATCGGCCTGCAGAATATCCAGCGCGAGCTGGGGCCCTATAAGGAGATGGGCATTACCTACTCCATGCCTACGGTGGAACTGCTCAGCCAATACCTCACGCGGGCCGCCCAGCTGAGCACCACCCTGCTGGTCTTGCAGGTGCCGATCCTGCTGATGCTGGCCTTTTATATCTTCATGGTGGCCCAGCTGATCGTAGATTATGAGAAAAATGAGATCGCCGTGCTGCGCAGCCGGGGCGCAGGCCCGGGCCAGGTGTTTAACAGTTACCTGATCGAGGGGCTGATCGTGGCGGCCATCGCCATGCTGATCGGGCCGTTGATCGGGCTGGGCCTTTGCCGGATGTTGGGCGCAGCCAACGGCTTTTTAGAATTCGTACAGCGCACGGCGCTTTCATTAGAGCTTACGGGCAAGGTCTACCTGTACGCGTTGTACGCGGCGCTGTTCTCGGTGGCCACGATGCTGGTCCCGGCGCTGCTGTCCTGCCGGGTTTCTATCGTAGAGCATAAGCGGCGCAAGAGTGAGCGCAAGCATAAAGCCTTCTGGAAAAAATATTTTCTGGATGTATTGTTGCTGGCCATCTCTGGATACGGGCTCTACGCCTATCAAAACCGCCAGCAGATCCTGGAGCTGACGGGGGCGGCCAGCGGCGATGTGCCTATCGATCCGCTGCTGTTTCTGATCTCCTCGCTTTTCGTGCTGGGCGCGGGGCTGCTGCTATTGCGGCTTTACCCTTACGTGATCCAACTGATCTTTTACCTGGGCCGCAAGATATGGTCCCCGGTAATGTACGCTTCTTTTATCCAGGTGGGGCGCAGCCGCGGCCAGGAGCAATTTTTGATGATCTTTCTGATCTTGACGCTGGCTACCGGCATTTTCAGCGCCAATACGGCCCGCACCATCAACCGCAACGCAGAGGAACAGATACGCTATGAAAATGGCTGCGATATCGTAGCCATGGCTAAATGGGAAAGCAATGAAGATAGCCTGGCCGCATCGGGCCAGAGCAGCGAGGCCGTCACCTACCGGGAGCCGCCCTTTGAGCAGTACGAGGGCATCTCGGGTATCGAGGCGGTGACCAAGGTATACCGCAACGGCGAGGTGCTGGTCAAGTTTGGCGACCAGAACAAGACCGGCACCACGATCATGAGCATCGTACCCAGTGAATTTGGAAAGGTAGCCTGGTTCAGAACCAATTTGCTGCCCACCCACTGGTACAATTATTTGAATTTGATGACGGAGTATCCCAAAGGCGTACTGCTCTCCAAAGGCTATCAGGAGATGGGCATACAGGCGGGGGACACCATTTACTACAGCTGGGCGCAGCAAAATATGCAGCAGGCTGTGGTGTTGGGCTTTATCGACTACTGGCCTGGCCTGAACCCTTATGAGGACCCCTACTTTATGGTAGCCAACTACCGTACCATCGAGCTGAATATGCGCATAGAACCCTATGAATTGTGGATGAAACGGGCGCCTGGCGCGGATGCGGAACAGATTTACGCGGACGTACAGGCCAAGGGGTTGGCCTTCACCTCCTTTGAGGATACCACCCAGCAGCTGGTCACCATTAAAAACGACCCTATGCTGCAGGGCACCAACGGTGCGCTGACGCTGGGCTTTATCGTGACCATCCTGGTCACGGCCATCGGCTTTTTGATCTACTGGATCATATCCATCAAGAGCCGCGTGCTGCAATTTGGTATCTTCCGGGCCATGGGCTTGTCTGTTAAACGGCTGATAGGCCTTCTGTTGGCCGAGCAGCTGCTGATCTCCGGCGTGGCGATCCTGCTGGGCATCGTGATCGGCGGGCTGGCCAGCGAGCTGTTCGTGCCGCTGCTGCAGATGATCTACGCTTCCGCGCAGCAGGTGCCGCCCTTTGCGGTGGTGATGTCGTCCAGCGATTACCTCAAGATCTATGGGATCATGGGCGTGGTGCTGGCCATCGGCTTTGCGGTGCTGGGCGTGCTGGTATCCAAGATCAAGATCGCCCAGGCGATCAAACTGGGGGAGGAATAGTATGGAACCGATCATGACCACGCAGGGCCTGTGCCGGGATTTTCAGACCGGCAGCGAAACCGTACACGCCCTCAGAGATATCAACCTGAGCATTATGCCTGGGGAGCTCACCCTGCTCCGAGGCCGCTCCGGCTCGGGCAAGACCACCCTGATGAACCTTTTAAGCACGCTGGACCGGCCGACCGCCGGGCAGATCGTCTTTAACGGCCGGGATATCACCACGCTGCCGGACCGGGCGTGCGACGAGATCAGGCGCAAGGAGATCGGCTATATTTTCCAATCCGTAGCGCTGATCTCGTTGATGTCGGCCTATGAGAATGTGGAGTTTTCCCTGCGTATTTCCGGGTATCCCGCGAAAGAGCGGCAGCAGCGGGCAGAAGAATGCCTTAACTTTGTGGGCCTGGGCAAGCGGATGAACCACCGGCCCAGCGAACTTTCCGGCGGCGAGCAGCAGCGCGTGGCTATCGCCCGGGCCTTGAGCCACCGGCCCAGCGTGATCTTTGCCGACGAGCCCACGGCGGAGCTGGATACCCGCATGGGTTTGCAGGTCATGCGCATCCTTTGCAATCTGGTGGAGCAGGAGGGCGTCACGGTGGTGATGACCTCGCACGACCCGCAGATGGGCGAGATCGCCGACCAGGTGATCACCCTGGCCGACGGCGAGATGATCGAAGCCTTCCGCAACGAAAATGCCAGAGGGGGGTGGCAAAGATGAGCCTGATGATCGATTGCCAAAACCTCGTTAAGATCTATAAGACCAAGGAGATCGAAGTGGTGGCCCTGCAAGGGTTGGATTTGGCCGTGGAAGAGGGAGAGCTGATGGCGATCATCGGCAACTCCGGCAGTGGTAAGTCCACCCTGCTCAACATGCTGGGCGGGCTGGACCGGCCCTCGGCCGGCAAGCTGATTATCGACAACCGGGATATGCTCAAGTTCACCGAAAAGGATTACATCAAGTACAAGCGCGAAGTCGTGGGTTTTATCTGGCAAAATAATGCCCGCAACCTAGTCCCCTACCTGACGGCGACGGAGAATATCGAGCTGCCCATGATTTTAAAGGGCAAGCGGGACCGGGGGCGGGCGCTGGAGCTGCTGGACATGGTGGGTCTTTCTCACCGCAAAAAAAGCAAACTCAACCAGCTTTCCGGCGGCGAACAACAGCGCGTGGCCATCGCCATCAGCCTGGCCAACGATCCACGGCTGGTACTGGCCGATGAGCCCACCGGGTCGGTTGATTCCAGAACGGCCAGTACGATTTTGGATATTTTTCGGGATATCAATAGGGCCCTGGGGGTGACCATCATCATCGTGACGCACGATATGAATCTTTCCCGCCAGGTGGACCGGGTGGTGGCCATAAGGGATGGGCGCACGTCCAGCGAGTTTATCCGCCGCCGCTCGATCTTAGACGAGATGCGCGAATTGGAACAGGAGGAGGCCGCCCAGCAGCAGGAGCAGGTGGAGTACGCGGTACTCGATCCTGCCGGCCGGCTGCAGATTCCGCGGGATTATCTGGACGCGCTGGGCGTCAGCGGGAAAAACAAGATGCGCGTGGAGCTGGAGGAGGGACGGGTCGTCCTGCTGCCGCCGGATGCGGAAACGGAGCAACACAAAGAAGCATAATGCCGCGGGCTGCATGTATCTGCTATCGCGGCGATAAAGGAGGAATAGGGATGGCACAGCAGTTTCCGAGAACGGAAGTAGGGGGAATCTCACTTCCGCGGATGTTGATCGGCACCAACTGGATATTGGGTTACAGCCACACATCGGTTGCGGCGGATCACCAGATCACCCGCATGAATGGGAGCAAGGAGGCTATTGCGGACATCATCTGTGCGTTTTTAACGTATGGGATCGATGCGATCATGGCGCCTATTGCAACCAACCCGGTGCTGATGGATGGAATCAAGCTGGCTGAGGACCGGACGGGGCAGGGAATCATTAGGATCGACACGCCCATCGTGAATGTAGACGATAACGCGCAAGCGCGCCGGGAGGCCGAAGCCACATTTGAAGCTTGTCAGAAGGCGGGGTCGCAGTTTTGCCTGATCCATCACAGCTCTGCCGAGCAACTGGTCAATAAAAATAAGAAGATCATCGACCGGTTGCCAGATTACCTGTCGATGATCCGCCAACGGGGGATGTTGCCGGGGCTCTCGGCCCACATGCCGGAGTTGATTTTGTATTCGGACCTGAACGAATACGATGTGGAAACTTATATCCAGATCTTCAACTGCGTGGGCTATATGATGCAGGTAGAGATCGAGTACATCCTCAAGGTGATCTGGGAGGCGAAAAAGCCGGTCATGAATATTAAATCTATGGCGGCGGGGCGGGTCTCTCCGTTTGTAGGGATCACGTTTAACTACGCCACGCTTCGGCCGCAGGATATGGTCACCGTCGGCTGCCTGACGCCGGAAGAGGTGCATGAGGATGTCGAAATCGGCTTTGCGGCGATCGAGCGGCGGTTCCCCAACCTGGAGGGACGTTCCAGCCCCAATAAGACGGACATTATGGGTGAAGGTTTGGAAAAGAAATAGCGTATAATAAAGCGGCCCGGCTAATGCCGGGCCGCTTTGCATAATTTAAAGTTTAAAAGAAAAGGCGGAAAACGAATTGATCCAGCAGTAGTAAAACGGTTAGACCGCCAAGATAATAGGCAAAGTACTGGAGTTTACCCCGGGCTAAAATTTTGAGCAGCAGCCGGATCGCGGCGTAGCCGGCCAGCATGGCAGCCAGCAGCCCCATGATCGCCCCCCAGAAGTCCACCGTGGGGGCGGCCTCGCTGCCGATCAGCATAAAACCTTCGCACAATACCGAGATCAGCAGAGAAGGTGCGCTGAGCAGGAGCGCGAACCGCAGGGCAAAGGGGCGCTCCAGTCCGCTGGCCATGGCTGCGGAAAGGGTAGCGCCAAAGCGGGAAATGCCGGGGATCACGGCCAGGATCTGGGAAAGACCGATGATGCCGCTCTCCTTCCAACAAAATTGTTTGAGCTTTTTCTCGCCGTTGTCAAAAAACTGGCCGGCGGCAAACAACGCAAGCCCCGTGATCAAAAAGCCGATGGCCAGCACCAGCCCTTGCACGTTGCTCTGCTGATATGCTGAGGCAAAAACGCCGCCCAATAAAAGGATGGAAACCAAAAGCGGAACGGTGGCGATCAACATCATATACATCAGTTTGTGGCGCGGCTGGCGCACGAGCATCCACAGATCTTTCCAAAATACTGCGATGACGGCGGCCAACGCCCCTAAGTGGAACATCATCGTCAAAAGCGAGCCGCTTTCCGGCGTGCCCAAAATGTGCTCCATTAAGGAAAGATGGCCAGAGCTGGATACGGGCAAAAAGGCCGTAAAGCCCTGCACTAACCCCAGAAGAATGGCTTGCCATATGGCCATAATTGAACTACCTCTCTCTTGCAACAATTGTAACATTTCGTTGTTATTATACCGGGCGCGGCAGGTTCCCGCAAGCTATTCTTCGTTTTTTCAGCTATATCGCATGGCGGGCCGCTCTTATTACTGGAAAAACCCGCCTATAGCGCGTATAATTTGGCAGCAAAAGGAGAAAAATGCAGTTGTGTAAAAAAGTTTAATAAATTTGCATTTTTAGGCTTGACACAAATAAGCCCCTGTGGTAATCTAAGTAAGCTGTCGCACGGGGGAGGCCCCAGGGCGGCAGAAAAGACCTTTGAAAACTGCACAGAGAAGAGACGAAATAGCAAGAAGTTCTGACGTAAGTAAGGAA
>NZ_JACRSO010000006.1 GCF_014384745.1 Luoshenia tenuis | reverse complement strand
TCCCTTTGCTTTCTTTGTGCACTTGGCAGACTACACTTTATTTTAGCAAAGGGAGTTTTCTTCTTCATCGCCATAGGCTCTTTTGAACCACGCGTCTAACGCGTGGTTTTCTTTACAAATAAAAAAGCGCCTCGTCGAGGCGCCTTTTGCTTTCCATCTGGAACTATGCGTTTTTACCGCAGCACTTTTTATATTTTTTGCCGCTGCCGCAGGGGCAAGGATCATTGCGGCCCACAGTCTTGGTGCTCACAGCGATATGGTCTTTGCGCCACTGGCGGGTGATCTCTTTGCGCTGCTGCTCGTCCAGCACATCCTCCCACTCGGGCAGGTTGTACAGCCAATCCGCTTTGGCTTCCATCATATTGTAGAACAGCTTTTCCCAATCCAGGTTCAGCTTGACCGGCGTATCGGCTTCCAGGGCCTCTACGTCCAGCTCGTCCACCAGGCTGGTCTTCATCCCATCGATAAACCCGCCCATGACGTCCATATCCATCTCTAGCTCTTGGGCAATGCTCTCGGGCGTGCCCTCCAGGCAGGGATTTTTCCCGGCCAATATCTTGGCATACGCGTCCCGCTCCTGATGCAGATAAGTCTGCCAGAAAACTTGCTGCTCCTGCTCGGTGCCGTTTTGGGCGCGGTCCATCCAGGTTTGATAAATACCCATTTCATCCAATCCTTTCGTCTTTAACGGAAATTTGTATCTTATTCGCCCGCCTCCATGGTGGCGCGCACTTCATCCAGGAACTGCATGGTGTTGACAGTCTTGATCGTATCCAGCTTGGCCAGCGCGGCCAGATCCTTGGTCATCACGCCGCTTTCAATGGTCTTGAGCGTCGCACGGTCCAAACGGTCGGCAAAAGCCTCTAATTCCGGAATATGATCCAGCTGACCGCGCTTGCGCAGCGCGCCCGTCCAAGCAAAGATCGTCGCCACCGAGTTGGTGGAGGTCTCCTCCCCTTTCAGGTGCCGGTAATAGTGCCGGGTGACCGTGCCGTGCGCCGCCTCATATTCATACTTGCCATCGGGCGAAACCAGCACCGAGGTCATCATGGCCAGGCTGCCAAAGGCGGTGGCCAGCATATCGCTCATCACGTCGCCATCATAGTTTTTACAGGCCCAGACAAAGCCGCCCTTAGAGCGGATCACGCGGGCTACCGCATCGTCGATCAGCGTATAGAAATACTCAATACCGGCCGCCTCGTACTGCGCCTTAAACTCGGCATCGTAGATCTCCTGGAAGATATCCTTAAACGTATGGTCATAAGTTTTAGAGATGGTATCCTTGGTGGAGAACCACAGATCCTGCTTTAGATCCAGCGCGTAGTTAAAACAGGCGCGGGCAAAGCTGGAGATCGACGCATCGGTATTGTGCATGCCCATCGCCACGCCGGGGCCCTTAAAATCGTGTACCGTCAGGGTCTGGCGGCTTCCATCCTCGCCGGTAAAGACCAACTCGACTTTGCCCGGGCCGGGAATATCCATCTCCGTGCTCTTATAGATATCGCCATAGGCATGGCGTGCGATGATGATGGGCTTTTCCCAGTTGGTCACGTTGGGCTTAATGCAGTCCACCATGATCGGCGCGCGGAATACCGTGCCGTCCAGCAGGGCGCGGATCGTACCGTTGGGACTGCGCCACATCTTCTTTAAGCCATATTCCTCCACGCGCTGGGCGTTAGGCGTAATGGTCGCGCACTTAACGGCTACGCCGTATTTTTGGGTCGCCAGGGCGGAATCCACCGTCACCTGGTCGTCCGTTTCGTCGCGGTGCTTCAGGCCCAGGTCGTAATACTCAGTCTTTAAATCAATATAGGGCTCCAGCAGCTTTTCTTTGATCGCCTGCCAGATGATCCGGGTCATCTCGTCGCCGTCCATCTCCACCAGCGGCGTTACCATCGCAATTTTTGCCATAACATGCTCCTTCTTTCGTTATGCACGCGCCCGCGCGTAAATTATCCGTTAGCATTATAGCAGCAAACCCTGAGACATTCAAGCGTTTAGCGTTTGCTTCCCTTTGCCCCGCCGCCCTGGCTCTGCAGCAGGGCCGATTGAAAGGCAAAGGCGTTTTTCGTCTTGATGGCAAAGCGCTCCTGCGCCAGCTCCACCAGGCGGTCGATCAACTGCCGGTAAGGCATGCCCTTGGGCTCCCACAGGTAAAAGGCAAAGGAACCCGGCAGGGTATTGATCTCATTGAGATAAATCTTTTCCTCGTCCAGGTCGATAATATAATCGATGCGGACCACCCCGCAGCAATCCAGCGCCGCGAAGGCCTGCAGCGAGATATCACGGATGCGCTGGGCCTGCTCGGGCGTGATCTCTGCGGGAATCTTGCGATCCAGCGAAGCCATGCCGCCTTTTCCGCCGGAGGATTTGGCGCCTTTTCCGCCCCGCATATACTTTTCCTCAAAGGTGAGGAATTCTTTCCAACTGACTGGCTCCTCCAGTTCCGACGTTTCGGCCCGGGCGCCGATGCCCAGCACCGAACAGTTCACCTCTTTTAGATGGTTCACGCCTTTTTCCGCCAGGATACGATGGTCGTAATGGATGGCCACTTCCACGGCCGCCTGCAAGCTGGCCCGGTCGCTTGCCTTGGAGATGCCGATGCTGGAACCCAGGTTGGCCGGTTTTACAAAGATGGGATAGGGCAGCGCTCCCTCGATACGATCCAGCACGCCCTCCCGGTCAAGCTCAAATTCTCCCCGGTCAAAGGCCACAGCGTCCAGTACGGGGATCCCATTATCGCGAAAAACGGACTTCATGACGATCTTATCCATCCCGCAGGCGCTCCCCAGTACGGCCGGGCCGACATAGGGGATATCCGCCAGCTCGAACAAGCCCTGCAGCGTGCCGTCCTCCCCGTGCATGCCGTGCATGGCCGGGATCGCCACATCGATGGGATAAGACTGAATCTTCTTTCCAAACGTACGCGTAACTTCTGCTTTTAGCGCCCTCTCGCCCGCTACGGGCGACAGCCAACAGGGCAACAATCCTTTCGTCTGCGGGTCAAAATGCTTAAAGGTCTCGATGTTGCGCAGCGCCTCTCCCGTAAACCAGGCGCCCTCTCGGGTGATATACACCGGGATCAGATCGTATTTCGCGGTGTCCGCGTTATCCATCAGCTGCAGCCCGGTAATGATGGAAACATCGTGCTCGGCCGAGCGGCCTCCGAAAAATACGGCAACTTGCTTTTTCATTGCTTTCAGGTCCCTTCTTATAAGCGGTTATTCGTTATAGTTATCCGGCAGGTCGTTTTCAAAAAGCACCACGTCGCCCGCACGGGTCAGCGTGCCCAGCAGCTGCGTCGCCTCCTCCAGGTTTGCCACGACCTTGATATTATCCTCATCAAACTTCTGGGCCAGTAGCCCTTCTACGATGGGGCGCGTGCGCTTCTCTCCGACCAAAATGGCGATATCCGCCGCGCTGGCCATCTGCTCGCCAAAGGCGCGGTTGAGCTTTGTTTCTTGCTCGCCCAATTCCACCATGCCCGGGGTGATGACGATATGCCGGCCCGGGAATTGTCCTAGAACCTCCATCGCCATCCTGGCTCCCGCAGGGTTGGCATTAAACGCATCGTCGATCACCGTCACGCCATTTGCGCCGGGGATAAGTTGTAGCCGGTGCTCTACCGGCTCTACTTTGGCGATACCCTTGGCAATCTCCTGCAGCGTCAGGCCCAGTTTTAACGCCATGGCCGCGCAGCCTACGATGTTTTGCACATTATGCCGCCCCAGCAGCTGGGTGGTACATTCTTCCTCCTGACCATCCTGCGTGCAAAGGGTAAAGCGGCTGCCCTCCGGGCCGAAGGAAAGATCTTTTGCCCAGACCAGGCGCCCCTCTCCCTCATCCACGCCGAACAGAGCTTTATCAAGCCCCTCTGTCGTAGTATAAAGGCGGGTGCAATGGGCGCCGTCATCCGGAAAAATAGCGATGCCGTTTTCCGGAAGCGCTTCCATCAACTCGTATTTGGTAGCCGCCACGTTTTCGATAGAGCCGAAGGTCTCCAAATGCTGCGGGCCGATGGAGGTCAAAAGCCCGTGCATAGGCTTTACCAGCTCGCACATCTCCTTGATGTCCCCCACATGGCGCGCGCCCATCTCCGCGATGAACACTTCGTGATCCGGCATCAGCTGTTCGCGGATCACCCGGGTCACACCCATGGGCGTATTGTAACTGGAAGGCGTCACCAAGACCCGGTATTTTTCGCCCAGGATGGTGCCTAGTATAAACTTGGTGCTGGTCTTGCCATAGGAACCGGTGATCCCGATGCGGATCAGCGCCTCATTCTCCAGAATATTGCGCTGCGCCTCTTTAAAGTACTTTTTGGCGATAGCCCTTTCGATGGGCTGCATGACCGCTGCAGCCAGCGCCACCCAGAAGGGCATCAGCAGCACCAGGGCATACAGTGCCAAACGCAGCGCCAGGAAGATGGCCGGCGCATTA
This sequence comes from Luoshenia tenuis, assembly GCF_014384745.1. NCBI lineage: Bacteria > Bacillati > Bacillota > Clostridia > Christensenellales > Christensenellaceae > Luoshenia > Luoshenia tenuis. Next base: position 183,345 of record NZ_JACRSO010000006.1, on the reverse strand, counting down.
TAAAAGTACATAACGACCGTGGCCGCAGCCAAGACCAGCGCTTCCAGTACGACGATGGCCGCCACCAGGCGTTTGACCCTTGCGGTATAGACCAGCAGCTTTTTCGCCGGCTGTTTTTTCTGCTGCGACATAAAGATCAGGGCGCTGACGACCAACACTGCCGATACCGCGTAACCCCACCAGGCGGAAGCATCGGGCAGCTGATTGCGCAAAAAGGTATAGGCAGCGTCCACGATAGCGGCCGGAAGCGCCACCAAAAGGGTCGCTGTGTACAGCTTATTATCGTTTTGCTTGAACCAGCGGAAATAACCGGGCAGCTGATAGCTCTCCAGCTGAAGCATATGGATATAGCCTTTGGTACACCCCAGCGCCAGCAGGGCGGCCAGGATGATGATCACGGGCGAATACACCCAAGGGGATAGAAACATATCCAACATGAATCAACCTCTTTTCTCAAAATGAATATAGTTTTTAACGATCTTATCAAAATCGCCGAAGCGGTCCAAATAGGCAAAATGCCCTGCATTCTCCAACACCACCAGGCCCGCATCCGGGATTTCTTTCTCCATGATCTCGCCAAAGTACACCGGCGCATCCGTATCGTTACGCCCCCAGATCAGCAGTGCGGAGGCTTTGATCTGCTTAAGATAAGGCCGCAGGTCCTGATTGACCACTTTGACGAAGGTCGCGCGCATGCACTCGGGCAGCGCGCGGTAATCGCTGGAGCCCCCCCGCTTGGCAACGATCTTTTTTGCATCCACGCCCACGCCTTTAAGCAGCGCCGCCAGCGGCCTGCAGGCGGCCACACGCTTAAGCGCCTTATAAGAGTAAACTTTAAAGTAGTAGCGCCACGTCCGCTTGGGGATCAGCCCCGCGCTATCCACAAGTATGACCTTACCCACCCGTTCCGGCGCGGTGGCCGAGAGCAGGATGGTCACCCGGCCGCCGAAAGAGTGGCCCATCACATCTGTTTTTTCCAGGCCGATCTGGTCCATAAACCGGAGCAACATTGCCGTATAGTCCATCACATCCCACGGCTTAGGCGGTTGCGCGCTGGACCCGAACCCCGGGAAATCCAGCGCATAGACCTTGCGCCCCTGCGCCAGCGAGGGGATCACCGGGCCCCAGCTTTCGATCTGCCCGCCCCAGCCGTGAAGCAGCAGGATAGGCTCCCCTTCTCCAAAACTCTCGTAATGGATGCGAATATCATCAATATCGATAAACAAACCGATGCTCCTAACCTTCAGGTTTGCAAAGGGCAAATGCCCTCTACTACTTATTATCTATGGCCGCCCATAGTCGAAAATCACCGCGTCGTCGTAAACAAGACGAAATACAGGCGGCTGCTATTCAACTATTTTACCTTGTTTAGGCAAAAAAGAAAAGCCCGGCGCGCAGGTTTTGTTCCCTGCCGCGGGCTTTTATATTCGCGATCACAGCGCGGTATCGTTCAGCCAAAGCGTCATCAGCACCGCATCCTCGCCGTTTTCATAATAGTGCGGGCGCTTGCCGACATCCCTGAATTTCATCTGCCGGTAAAGGTTTCTGGCCGGCATGTTGGACTGACGCACCTCAAGAAAAACCACGCGCGCCGCCCGCTCCCGGGCAAAGGACATGATCTGTTCCATCAGCGCTTTGCCGATTCCCCGTCGCCGCGCACGGGGATGCACCGCCACATTGGTCACATGCACTTCGTCCAGGATCAGCCAACAGCCCGCATAGCCCAGGGGCCTGTGGGCCTCATCCTCCGCGACCCAGTAATGCGCGCGCTCGTTTTCCCACTCCTCCTGAAACATGTTAAGGCTCCATGGCGCCTCAAAGGCCGCTTCCTCTAAGGCATGCAGCGCCGCCACATCTTCCCCGGCCCAGGGCCTGATATGGACCATCACGCTTTTGCCCCCTCGCGCAGCCTGCGCGCGCGCTCCCTTTCCGCCTGTGAAAGGCGCAGATAAAGGGGCTGCAGCGCATCCTGATCCATGCTCTCGCCGCTATCGGCCATCTTTTCGGCAAGCACGGCGATGCTGGCCGCGCGCTGCAGCCGGATATGCGGCAGCGCCAGAATCGCCCGCTGACCCAGCAGTTCCTTGATCGCCGCTTCATTCGGCGCTACGCCATCCCCCAGCAATAGTACGTCCTGCGAAAAGGTCTCCCGCGTCAAATACGCCTGCAAAGATATGGCCTCCGGTTCGCCCACGCGCTGGATATGCCGGCCATCGCCCCGGTAGCGCGCCGCATAGACCTGTCCCCGCCGCGCATCCATCAGCGCCACCACATCGCCCACATGATGCGCCGCGTTCATGGCCAGGGCATCCAGCGTCATCACTCCGCAAACGGGTTTGCCGCAGGCATGGCCCAGGGCCTTCACTGTCGAGACCCCTATGCGCAGCCCGGTAAACGACCCCGGCCCTTTTGCCACGGCAAAAAGGTCCATATCCTTTATCGTCAGGCCGGATGCATCCAGCGCGGCCTCCACCATGGGCATCAGCATTTCCGAATGCGTCAGGTTCCGGTTGGTGGATTGCTCGCTGCGCAGGACGCCATCTTCCAGCACAGCTACGGAGCAAACCCTGGCCGAGGTATCCATTGCCAATATCCGCACGCTTCGTTCCGCCTTTCCTTTAGGGCCAAAGAACCGTGAGCACACGCGGCTCGTCTCCGGAACCCTCAATTTTAACCACGATGGTCTTATCATCCAGCAGTTCTTCCACCCGCTCCGGCCACTCGATCACCGTAACGCCGTCCGCCTGCATGATCTCGTCGATGCCGATATCCTCCGCCTCTTCGACTGAGGAGAGGCGGTATACGTCAAAGTGGTTGAGCGCCAAGTGCCCCTTATACTGGTGCAGCAAGGTAAAAGTGGGGCTGGTGACCGGGCGGGCGATGCCCAGCCCTCGCGCCAGGCCGCGGGTAAATGCCGTTTTCCCCGCGCCCAGGCCGCCGTAAAGGGCCAACACCTCTCCCCCAGTAAGCGCCTGTGCCAGGCGTGCGCCGATATCCTCGGTCTGCGCCTGATTATGGGATATAAACTCTTCCTTGCGCATGAATGAAACGATCCAATCCTTTCCAAATCCAAACTTGATCAGCGGTGCAAAATACCGCTCAGCCGCTTATACAGTACGCCGGTAAGCAGCGATACCAATACGGCCTTGATCAGGTTAAACGGCAGCACGCCGAAGATCACATAGGCCCCTAAAAAGCCCATCTGCCCCGCGCCCAGCGCGCCCGCGATGGGAACGGCGGCGGTGCTCATCCCGCTGAGCGCATCGCCCGGGAAGGCAACGGGGATCAAAATATAGTAATTGGCCAGCATGCCTACCACACCCATGCATAGCGCGCCTGCCGCCATGCCGATGATGGCGCGCTTTAAGGTCTTATGCTTTTTATAGATCATAGCGGCGGGCCAAACAAAGGCGATGCCCACCAGGAAGTTGGCCAGCTGCCCCGCGCCGCCAAAGGAGAGTCCCTTAGTCAGCATGTGCAAAAGGTTTTTGACCAGTTCAACACACACGCCCGCCACCGGCCCCAGTGAAAAGCCGGCCAGCAGCGCCGGAAGGTCGGATAGATCCATCTGCAGCCAGGGCGGAAAGAAAAATGCCACCGGGAATTCCAACAGCATCAGCACCCACGCGATGGCCGATAGCATACCGACCTTTGTCAACCATTTTACCTTGTCGTTCTTCATTGTCATTGCCTCCTTCTTTATAAAAAACGGGTTCCCGGAATGTCTCCAAGAACCCGAAGAAAGAAGCCCTGCAAAAGCAACGCCAATTTTCCATCAGGTTATCTTCTTTTTATCCAGACTGTCACTGTCGGCCCAGGAAATAAACCTGGTCAACCCCTGGCGCGGATGCGCCAAAGGCTCTCGGGCTTTACCGCCGGTCGGGAATAACACCCTGCCCTGAAGATATACCGGTATTTAATTCAAAGATTATTATACGCCATAATTTACAAAATGCAACCCCTATACTCAGCGTACTTTGCGCCCGTCTACAAATACAGCCAGCACTTTAGCCTGCAGCGAGAGGGGATGTGCGCTGAACAGCGCAAGATCCGCATCCTTGCCCGGCTCGATGGAGCCGACCCGGTCATCGATGCCGCACAGCCGCGCCGCATCGATGGTGATCGCACGCAGGGCCTGATCTTCGGGCAACCCCGCGCGCACGCAAAGCGCCGCCTGCACGGGCAAAAACTGCACTGGCGTCTCGGGATGGTCGCTCATCAGCGCAAAAGGCACACCGGCCTTTGCCAAGCGCGCCGGCGCCTCCAGCGACATGTTTTGCAGCTCAACTTTACCCTTTCCGCAAAGATAGGGGCCCAGGATCACCCGCGCGCCCACCTCTTTAAGCACGTCTGCCGCCAAATGCCCCTCTGTAGCGTGCTCCACCGTCATCTCCAGCCCAAATTCCCGGGCAATGCGCAGCGCGGTAAAAATATCGTCCCGCCGGTGCGCATGGGCTTTAACGGGCAGCTCCCCCCGCAGTGCATGACAGATGATCTCCAGCTTCAGGTCGCGCTCCGGGCGCTTATCGGGGTCTTCCTCCCCCTCCTCGAGCTTTTGCGCATATTCCTGCGCCGCGACTAAATTCTCCCGCAGCAGTGCGGCGGTGGCCATGCGGGTCACCGGGCTTTTTTCCTGATCCTGGTAGGTGCGCTTGGGGTTCTCGCCAAAGGCCACTTTGAGCGATTGCGGCGCTTTGAGCACCATCTCGTCCACATACCGCCCATAGGTTTTGAGCGCGGCGAACTGGCCGCCGATCACATTGGCGCTGCCCGGGCCGGTGACCACCGTGGTGATGCCCGCGTCCAGCGCATCGCAAAAGCTGGGGTCATCCGGATTAATACCGTCAATTGCGCGCAGATGCGGCGTGACTGGGTCGATATCCTCGTTCCCGTCCTCCCCTTCACGGCCCAGGTCGTCCTCGAACAGGCCGATATGGCAATGCGGATCTACAAAGCCGGGCAAAAGGTAAGCGCCGCCCGCGTCCAGCCGCTCGTCTCCGGCCGACACTTTGGGGTTCCCTTCTCCCACCGCCGCGATCTTGCCATCCTCTATGGCGACCCAGCCCGTTTCATAGGTCTTGCCCGCCATGGTCATGACCCTTGCATTTGTAATGAAGAACATCTTATGCCTCCGCCTTTAATTCCATAGCGCCCAGGTTGCGTACCCCCAGCCGCGTGCAACTGTGGGGGCCAAATACCTCGCTCATGGCGGCAATATAACCCTCTACCTCATCCAGCGGCACAAAAGCCTGTATGGTGCCGGCAAAGCCGCCGCCGTGTACCCGCCATGCGCCGCCCACCGGGCGCAGGTACCGCTCGCTCAACGCCAGCGCCAGGGGTAGCCCCTGCTCCAACCGCCCCGGCACCACGCAATTTTGCAGCAGCCGCCAGCTGCTCTGGCCCGAGGCGATCACCAAAGACAAAAAGGTCTGCACATCGCCCTCCCTCAGCGCCTGGGCCTGCCGGAGCACACGGGCGTTTTCATCAAAGAAATGCAGCGCGCGCAGGATGGGCCGCTCGCCGATCTTCTCACGCATTTGCGGGATGGCAGCCATAAAGTCCTCCACCGCCACCTGCCGTAAAAAGTCTTTCCCCATGAAGTTGGCCGCGGCTTTCATATCCTGGGGGATCGCCGCGTACGCGTCGGTCAGATCCGCATGGTCGCCGCCCGTGGCTACCACTACCAATGCATACCCGGCTTTTTCAAGATCATAGGCAATACGCTCCACTTTCGGCTTTTGAGGATCTTCAAAGTCGATCAGGCTCATGGATGCCAACGAACAGGCCATCTGGTCCATCAGACCGCTGGGCTTGCCGAAGTATACGTTCTCGGCATACTGGCCGATCTGCGCGCGGGCGATCCCGTCGATCTTCCCGCTGCAAAAGAGCTGATTCATGATTTCTACGATCAATACTTCAAAGGCAGCCGAGGAGCTAAGCCCCGAGCCGACCGGTACAGAGCTGGCCACCGTCGCGTCAAACCCGCCAAGGGTAAAACCCCGGTCGCACAGGTTGCGCGCAATGCCCCGTAGGATCGCCTGCGTGGTGCCGAAGGCCTTTTCATCGATCTCCAGCGCGTCCAGGCTGATTTCAAACGCCTCGGGAAAGCCTTCGGACACTACATTGATTTTGCGGTCCGCGCGCGGGGAAACCACGGCCAGAGTATCCACCGTTACCCCTGCCGCAAGCACCAGGCCATGGTTATGGTCGGTATGGTTGCCGGATACCTCAGTGCGCCCGCTGGCGCTAAACAACCGTATCTCCGGCGCCCCGGTGCGCTGCACATGCCGCTGCATCAACTGTCCATAACGCTCCAGCGCGCCCGCTGCATGCCCAGAGCCATAGAGCTGCGCCAATAAATCCTGCCCCGCGCTGGTACTAAGGTATTCCATCCACTTCCGATATTCCATCGTCCGCTCGCCCCTTACTCTATAATTAGGATCGCCCATCCCGCTCTATTACACGTTACATTTTCCCAGTAGAGCGCGGCTTTGTCAAGACAATCCCGCTCTTGTGTACAGGTGCGCCAGCGGGTATAATATGAAAGGGTTACTTGGCCCCTTTTAACAAGATGAAAAGCGAGGCGTAAATTTAAAATGGCATACGAAGTTTGGCCGGATGTGGAAAAGTTGCTGCATTATGCGATCCAATGCGGCCTTTTGGATGAGCAGGACCGAATCTGCGCGCAAAACCAGCTGCTGGATATCCTTCAGCTGCCCCAGCCAGGGGAGGCCGCGCAGGGCCCTCTGGATGGCGAAGATGTTTCTACCCTGTTGGGCCGTATCGTGGACGATGCGGCGGCGCGGGGCGTATGCGGGGATACCTACACCGAGCGTACTTTGCTGGATACCCGTATCATGGGCGTATTCTGCCCGCGGCCCAGCGAGGTGACCGCCCGGTTTTATGAGCTGTGGCAATCCCGCAACAGCCGTGCGGCGACGGACTGGTTTTATGATTTCTGCCGTAAGATCTACTACATCCGCACGGCGGAAGTCGCGCGCAGCATCGCCTGGACCAGCCCCAGCGACTATGGCGAGTTGCAGATCACCATCAACCTTTCCAAGCCTGAAAAGGATCCCAGGGAGGTTGCCAAGTTAAAGGATCTGGTTTCCACCAGTTATCCTAAATGCATGCTCTGCAAGGAAAACGTAGGGTACGCCGGGCGCTTGAACCATCCGGCCCGCCAGACGCTGCGCACCATCCCCCTGAAGTTGAACGGAGAGAACTGGTTTTTCCAGTATTCGCCTTATGTGTATTATAACGAGCACTGCATCGTGGTTTGTGATGAGCACCGGCCCATGAACGTATGCGCCGCCACTTTTCGCCGGCTGTTTGATTTCGTGGGCCAGTTCCCGCACTACTTTATCGGTTCCAATGCCGGGCTGCCCATCGTGGGCGGGTCTATCTTAGATCACGATCACTTCCAGGGCGGAAGGCACACCTTCCCCATGGAGAACGCCCCTGCCTGGGCGCGCCTGCGGGACGCGCAATACCCCGGCGTACGCATTGAGTTTATCCGCTGGCCCATGGCCGCCGTACGCCTGACCGGCCCCGGCCGCGACCAGGTGACCGCCATCGCGGAGCGGATCGCCCAAGCCTGGGAGGGTTATACGGATGAAAGCATTGGCGTTTTGGCGCAGACTGAGGGAACGCCGCACAATGCCATTACGCCCATCGCGCGCAAAAAGGGCGAAAACTGGCAGTTGGATATCGTGTTCCGCAACAACTTGACCAGCCCTGAGCACCCGCTGGGCAACTTCCACCCCCATGAAAAACTGCACCATATTAAACGGGAGAACATCGGCCTGATCGAGGTGATGGGGCTGTTTATCCTCCCGGGCCGGCTGCAAAAAGAGCTGGCCGCCGTGCAGGAGGTGCTGTGCGGCGCCGCTATCGCGCCGGAGGCAGCGCAGGAAGGGCATCCCCTTCACCTGCATTTGGATTGGCTGCATGAGCTGATCGCCCGTTATGGGCAAAACCTCAGCCCCGAGCAGGCGCAGGAGGTCATCCACAAAGAAGTGGGCCAAATCGGCCAGGAAATTCTGGCAGACGCGGGCGTGTTTAAGGATACGCCCGAAGGGCGCGCCGCCCAGCTGCGCTTTGCAAAGGCCTGCGGCCTGGAAGTGCTGGATTAAAACAATCTCAACAATAAAAGCCGTATGGATTTCTCCATACGGCTTTTTATATCGGCTTGCCCTTAGCGGCGCTAAACTTGAAGGAGCCAATCCGCGGGCAAAATAAGTTATCTGTATCTTATTCAGGTCTACAAGCTATTTCAGCACCCGCTTAAGGTACTGCCCGGTATAGCTGCCCTTGACTTTGGCGACCTCCTCCGGCGTACCGGTGGCCACGATGTTACCGCCTTTATCGCCGCCCTCCGGGCCCAAATCGATAATATGGTCGGCTACCTTGATCACATCCAGATTATGCTCGATGACGATAACGGTATTGCCGCCCTCGCAAAGGCGCTGCAGTACGTCCACCAGCCGTTCCACATCGGCCATGTGCAGCCCGGTAGTGGGCTCGTCCAGAATATAGACCGTGCGCCCGGTGGACTGGCGGCTAAGCTCGGTAGCCAGTTTGATGCGCTGGGCCTCGCCGCCGGAAAGCTGCGTAGAGGGCTGCCCCAGCTTGACATAGCCCAGGCCCACGTCCATCAGCGTTTGCAGCTTGCGCCGAATGCGCTGGTGGCTGGAGAAAAACGCCAACGCCTCCTCCACCGTCATCTCCAACACATCGTAGATATTTTTGCCCTTATAGCGCACCTCCAGCGTCTCCCGGTTATAGCGCTGGCCGCCGCATACCTCGCAGGGCACATAAATATCCGGCAAAAAGTGCATCTCGATCTTGATGATACCATCGCCCTTGCAGGCCTCGCACCGGCCGCCTTTAACGTTGAAACTGAAGCGGCCGTTTTTGTACCCGCGCATTTTCGCATCCGGCGTGCGGGCGTAGACATCCCGGATCATATCGAACACCCCGGTGTAGGTAGCCGGGTTAGAGCGGGGCGTGCGCCCGATGGGCGACTGGTCGATATCGATGATCTTGTCCAAATGCTCCAGCCCTTCGATATGGTCGTGCTTGCCCGGGCGGGTATGCGCCCGGTTCAGGTCCCGCGACAGGGCTTTGTTCAATATTTCGTTGACCAGGCTGCTCTTGCCCGAACCCGATACCCCCGTCACACAGGTAAAAAGGCCGATGGGGAACGCGACGTCCACGTTCTTCAGGTTATTGGCGTTGGCGCCCACCACCTTGAGCCAGTTCTTGCCAGGCTTGCGGCGCTGAAGCGGGATGGCGATCTGCCGCCGGCCCGCCAAGAAGTCCCCCGTCAGGGACTCGGGCGTATTTTTGATCTCCTCCAAGGTGCCCGCCGCCACGATTTTACCGCCGTGTGCGCCGGCGCCAGGGCCCACATCTACGATATAGTCGGCCTCCAGCATGGTTTCCTCATCGTGCTCCACCACCACCAAGGTATTGCCAATGTCCCGCAGATGCTTTAGCGTCTTGAGCAGTTTGGCGTTGTCTCGCTGGTGCAGGCCAATGCTGGGTTCATCCAAAATGTAGAGCACTCCCATCAGCGAGGAACCGATCTGGGTGGCCAGACGGATGCGCTGGGCCTCTCCGCCCGAAAGCGTCGCCGCCCCGCGGGAGAGTGTCAGGTAATTGAGCCCTACATCGTCCAAAAAGCCCAGCCGCGCGTCGATCTCCTTTAAGATACGCTCGGCGATCATCTGATGGGTGCGGCTCAGTTCCAATCCAGCAAAAAACCGGCGCGCATTGGTCACGGACATTTCCGAGAGCTGGGCGATGTTTTTGCCCCCCACCGTCACGGCCAGCACCTCCGACTTATAACGCTGGCCGTGGCAATCCGGACAGGGAATGGTCGCCATGTATTCCTCCAGCTCGGCCTTGGCCGCATCGGACTGTGTCTCGCGGTAGCGCCGCTCCAGATTGCCGATCACCCCCTCAAAGGTGGTGGAAAAAGTGCCCGTGCCGTAGCCCCGGTCATAGCTTACTTCGATCTTTTCATCCCCCGTGCCGTACAAGATCGCGTTTACTGCTTCCTCTGGCAAGTCTTTTATGGGCGTATCCAAGTCAAAGTGATAATGCTCGGCCAACCCTTTAAAGTACATGCCGGAGATCCCATCGTCCAGCCCGCCGACCCAGCCAGAGGCCTGCACCGCCCCTTGGGCCAGGCTTTTTTTTCGGTCAGGGATGACGATGTCCGGGTCGATCTTCATCAGCGTGCCCAGGCCCGTACAGGTCGGGCAGGCGCCGTAAGGGCTGTTAAAGGAGAACATGCGCGGCTCCAGCGCCTCGATACTGATACCGCAATCCGGGCAAGCGTAGTTGGCGCTGAAAAGCAGCTCCTCACCGTTCATCAGGTCTGCCAGTACCGTGCCGCCCGATAGCGCCATGGCATTTTCCAGAGAATCGGTCAGACGCTGCTGCATATTCGGGCGCACGATCAGCCTGTCCACCACGACCTCGATGGTATGCTTGCGCTTTTTGTCCAGCGCTATCTCCTCGCTGGCTTCCCGCAGCTCGCCATCGACCCGCACGCGCACATAACCGTTTTTGCGGATATCCTCCAGTACCTTGACGTGCTCGCCCTTTTTCCCGCGGATCACAGGAGCCAGCAGCTGCAGGCGCGTCCCCTCCGGCATGGCCTGAATCTGGTCTACCATCTGATCCACCGTCTGCTGGTGGATCTCCCGGCCGCACTTGGGACAGTGCGGGATGCCGATGCGCGCATACAGCAGACGGAAATAATCGTGTATTTCCGTTACCGTACCCACGGTAGAGCGCGGGTTGCGGCTGGTGGTTTTCTGGTCGATGGAGATCGCCGGGCTTAACCCATCGATATAGTCCACGTCCGGTTTTTCCATCTGCCCCAGAAACTGGCGCGCATAAGAGGAGAGCGACTCCACATACCGCCGCTGCCCTTCCGCATACAGCGTGTCAAACGCCAGGCTGCTCTTCCCCGAGCCGCTTAGGCCCGTAAAAACCACCAGTTTCTCCCGCGGGATCTCCAGATCCACATTCTGAAGGTTATGCTCCCGCGCGCCTTTGATGTAAATTGAATTGCGCAAATCCGATTCTCCTTTGAACTTCCGTTTTGATGAAAAAGATGGCAGGCCCGCTACACGATGGGGTCTGCCATCCTTATTACCGCTTGCCTTTCCCCTAGCAGGTGCGCTGCTTGGAGGTGGGCGACATCTGCATCAGCTCGATGCGGTTGCCGTCAGGATCCACGACCCAAGCCTGGATATTGCCGTCCCCGCCCATCTTGGGCTGGATGTCCAGCGCATATCCGGCTGCTTCGATCTGCTTAACGTACTCTTCCATGTTATCGACTTCCAGGCAAACATGAGCATAGGACTGGCCGGCTGCCGGCGCATCGCCGCTGCCGCCGTAGAAAAACTCAAAAAACTGGTTATCGCAGGCCTTGTAATACTCGATCCAGGGCTTGCCGTCCTTCTCGATCGTAAAACCATAGGTAAAGCCCAGCGCCTTGGTGTAGAACTTGACCGTCGCATCCATGTCCTTTACATTGAACCCCAGGTGACCGATAGCCGTGATCTTTGCCACTTTATTATCCCCCTTTTTATTGTTGCGGGCTTTAGCCCGTCTATCCCTATTTTAGCACGATACGGCCGCTAAATCCATCCCTCTGCCAAAAGTGCGGCTCAACTTCTCCGCCGGCGCCGGGGATTTTTAGCCGTCATGCGCCGGGTACCCTTGGGTACATCAGCCACCTTCCCATCTCGCTTTTCGCGCAGCTTAAACAACTGGTCGCGCAGTTTGGCCGCCTGCTCAAAGTCCAGCGCAGCGGCGGCCTGCAGCATCTGCTCTTCCAACTGGGCAAAGGCGGCCTCCATCTGCAGCAGGGTCATCTCCTGCTTCTCCTCCAGGGGCTTTGTGATCTCCAAAACGTCGTGCACCGCTTTTTGGATGGTCTGGGGCTGGATTCCGTGCTTCTCGTTAAAATCCATCTGTATCTTGCGGCGGCGGTTGGTCTCGTCGATGGCCCGGCGCATGGAATCGGTGATCTGATCGGCGTACATGATCACCCGGCCCTCCACGTTGCGCGCCGCGCGCCCTACCGTTTGCACCAGCGAAGTTTCAGAACGCAAGAAGCCCTCCTTATCCGCATCCAAAATGGCCACCAGCGCCACCTCCGGCAGGTCCAGTCCCTCCCGCAGCAGGTTGATGCCCACCAGCACGTCAAACTCGCCCGCGCGCAGGTCGCGGATGATCTCCATGCGCTCAATGGTCTCGATATCGCTGTGGAGATAGCGCACCTTGACCTGCATCTCCACTAAATAATCGGTCAGCCGTTCGGCCATCTTCTTGGTCAGCGTGGTAACCAAAATCCTGAAGCCCTGCTTTGTCACCTCGCGTATTTCGCCCAACAGATCGTCCACCTGGCCGGACACGGGGCGGATGATGATCTCCGGGTCGAGCAGGCCCGTGGGGCGGATGATCTGTTCCACGATCTGCTTTTCACGGCTAAGTTCATAGGGGCCGGGCGTAGCGCTGACAAAGATAGTCTGCCCCATGCGCCGCTCAAATTCCTCAAATTTCAGGGGCCGGTTATCAAAGGCAGCCGGCAGCCGGAACCCATAATCCACCAGCGAAGTCTTGCGCGAACGATCCCCTGCGTACATGGCGCGGATCTGCGGGATGGTCACGTGGCTTTCGTCGATCATCAGCAAATAATCTTTGGGGAAATAATCCAGCAGCGTAAAGGGCGGCTCTCCCGGCTGGCGGCCGTCAAAATAGCGCGTATAGTTTTCGATGCCCGAGCAATAGCCAATCTCGCGGATCATCTCCAAATCGTAGTTCGTGCGCTGTTCCAACCGCTGGGCTTCCAGCAACCTGTCCTGCTCCCGCAGCAGCTTCAAGCGCTCCTGCAGGTCCCGCTCGATATCCAAAAGGCCCTGCTCGGTGGCCTCCTCCGCCACTACATAGTGGGTGGCCGGGAAGATGGCGATATGCGCCCGCTGGGCCAGCACCTCGCCGGTCACCACGCTGATTTCGGTAATGCGCTCGATCTCATCGCCAAAAAACTCTACGCGGATCGCCTGCTCAGAGGCGTTGGCGGGAAAGATCTCCACCACGTCGCCGTGGACGCGGAAAGTGCCGCGCACAAAGTCCACATCGTTGCGCTCATACTGAATCTCCACCAGGCGCTTGAGCACCTCTTCCCGGGATTTGACCATCCCCGGGCGCAGGGAAATACTCTGGCGAAGGTATTCCTCCGGATCGCCCAGGGCGTAAATGCAGCTGACTGAGGCCACGATAATCACATCCCGCCGCTCCTGGAGGGCGGAAGTGGCGCTGTGGCGCATCTTATCGATCTCATCGTTGATGGAGGAATCCTTTTCGATATAGGTATCAGACGAGGGGATATAGGCCTCCGGCTGATAATAATCGTAATAACTAACGAAGTATTCCACCGCGCTGTCCGGAAAAAACTCTTTGAATTCGCTGCACAGCTGGGCCGCCAGCGTTTTATTATGGGCAATGACCAGCGTAGGCCGCTGCACCCGCTCGATGACGTTGGCCATGGTAAAGGTCTTGCCCGAGCCCGTTACGCCCAGCAGCACCTGATCCTGATACCCTTGGTTCAATCCCTCAACCAGCTTATCGATCGCCTGGGGCTGATCGCCCTGCGGGCTGTAGGGCGACACCAATTTGAATTTGCCTTCTTCGCGCATGTTCACTCTCCATCCCAATGGCTGTTTCTCATCGCTTATCTGCTCATCTGCAACGCGTTCTCCTTCATCATACCACTATTAAAAAAGTCCTTCCACTGGAAATATTATAAAAGCGAACGCTGCAGCGAAAAATAGCACAAAAGGTCATATTTGCCAGCGTGTCCAAACTTATACGCGGCTTCTCCGTTGCCCTGTACAATAAAACGAGCCCGGCGCATATCTGCACGCCGGGCTCTAAAATACGCCTATTTACCCGTCAGCTTTTCCTGATCCTCGGGGTACCGCGCCCCGACGATCCTGATCCGGCTCAGCGCCGCATCCAACCGCGCCCACTCCGCTGCGGACAGGTTCAACTGGGCTGCGCCTATATTCTCCTGCAGCCGTTCGCGCTTTTTGGTACCCGGGATCGGCACGATCCACGGCTTTTGCTTGAGCAGCCAGGCTAGCGCGACGCGCGCGGGCGTGGTCTCCCTTTCGGCAGCCAGCGCGGTGATCTCCTCCATCAGGGCCAGATTAGCCGCCAAGTTTTCCTCGGCAAACCTGGGGATGCTGTTGCGGAAGTCGTTTGCTTCAAATTTTGCGTTCTGATCAAAGCGTCCGGTTAAAAAGCCCTTACCCAGCGGGCTGAAGGGCACAAACCCGATCTCCAACGCTTCTAGCAGCGGCAAAATCTCCTTTTCCGGTTCCCGATACCACATGGAGTATTCGCTTTGCACCGCAGTCAACGGGCAGACGGCATGGGCGCGGCGAATGGTTGATGCCCCGGCTTCTGATAGGCCCCAACCGCGCACTTTACCCTCCTTGATCAGCTGGCCTACGGTATCGGCCACCATTTCGATGGGCACCTCAGGGTCCACCCGGTGCTGATACAGCAGATCGATATGGTCGGTCCGCAACCGTTTGAGCGACCCTTCCACCGCCAGGCGGATGGTTTGCGGGCGGCTGTCCAGCCCCGTAGGCTTGCCACTTGCCCCGCGCGCCCCGCCATGCAGGTCAAACCCAAATTTGGTGGCGAGCACCACCTCATTGCGTAACGGTTCTAACGCCTCCCCTACCAGTTCTTCATTGGTGAAAGGGCCGTAGACTTCTGCCGTATCAAAAAATGTGACGCCCATCTCCACCGCCTGGCGCAGCAGCCGGATCGACTCGCTGCGCTCCGGAAAGGGCGGATAGCTCTGCGTCAGCCCCATACAGCCAAAGCCGATGGCCGATACTTCCAACTTATTTTTTCCTAAAGTTCGTTTTTGCACGCCGCGTCATCTCCCCTCTTCCGGCTGAATATTGGCCCGAATCAACATCGCTTCGTCTCCGATCTGCTCCATCACGTCCTGCCAGCTTTCCTGCGCGATCTCGTGCAGGGAGACCGATACCCAATTCTCCGGAACCCCCAATTCGTCTATCAGCGCGCTTTTCATTCTTTCCGCTAACCGCTGCTTGGTCGCCTCATCCCGCCCCGGGATCATCGCTATGGCGATATGCGGCATCATAACCCCTCCTTCGCATTATTCTTTCTCTGTTATCAGGCTATCATATGGAGTTGGCTCCAAGTCAAGTGTTTTATCTTTTAAACCGCCCGCATATGGGGTGACTTTTTGCATCCGCTCGTGTAAACTGAACTTAATCGCGATGATAAAGGAGGCGCAAAGCGCATGTTACAGGGAACAAAACTGATAGTGGATATTGCGGATTACCGCGCGCAGGAAGGCGAGCTGGCCTTTTGGTGGTTGGGGCAGATGGGCTTTATTTTTAAGACTGCGTGCGCCACGCTGGCCCTGGACCCCTATTTAGACGCCGAAAGCTCCAAGCGCCGCATCCCCCCGCTGCTGGCCCCTGAAGAGTTGGTGGGGGTCGACTACGTGTTTGGCAGCCACGACCATAGCGACCATATCGACGCTTACACCTGGCCGCGTCTGGCCAAAGCCTCTCCCCATACCCGTTTTATTGCCCCGGCCCTGTTTGCCGACGCGCTTTCCGCCCGCTACGGCATCGCCAGGGATCGCATCATCGGCCTTACGGACGGGCAGGTATTTGAGGACGCGGAGAAAAAGGTAAAGGTCACCGGTGTGGCGGCGGCGCACGAATTTCTGGATCCCGATCCCGATACCGGCCTGTATCCCAGCATGAGCTTTATCGTGGAGAGCGGCGGTGTGCGCATCTTTCACGCGGGCGATACCTGCCGTTATGAGGGACAGGAAAGCAAACTGCGCGCGGCCGGCCGGTTCGACGTGATGATCCTTCCCATCAACGGGCGGGATGCGGAGAAGTACCGCAGCAACATCATCGGCAATATGGATTTCCGCGAGGCGGTAGATCTTTCCGGAACACTTGCGCCGCGTTTGGCGATCCCCGGGCATTACGATATGTTCCCCGGCAATACGGCCGATCCCATCCGCTTTGTCGATTACATGGAGGCCAAGTACCCTGCCCAGAGCGTGTGGATCGGCGGGCATGGCCAACGGTTTGTGTTAGCCAAAGCGAGATGAATCCTTTTAGAATAGCAAAAAGCGGTGCGCTTAAAAGGCGCATCGCTTTTTTATGTACATTGCGCGAAATGACTAGCGCAAATATTGCACATAGGCCGGGTTCAGGCAAAACTCCGGTATCTGCCCCGCTTCATACTCCTTCAGGCACTTGACGATCCCCTCAAAACCGGCCCGAAAGCATTCTTGCGTAAAGGTCGCCATATGGGGGTTGACAAAGCAGTTGTCCATATACCGCAGCGGATTATCCCGGGGCGTAGGCTCCTGGGTAAAGACGTCCAAGCCCGCCCCGGCGATCTCACCCTCCCGCAGCGCCGCTGCCAGCGCCTGCTCGTCCACCGTGCCGCCTCGCGAGGTATTGATCAGGTATGCCGTAGGCTTCATCCGCTTTAGAAACGCCGCGTCCACCAGCTTTTCCGTGGCCGGAAGCAGGGGCACGTGCAGGCTGACAAAATCCGACTGAGCGGCAATCTGGTCCAGACTCGCCTTTTGCACATGCAATTCTTTCAGCTTGCTTTCGTCATAAGTCACATCATAGGCCAGTATGCGGCAGTTAAAACCCCGCAGGTACTGCGCCACGCGCTGGGCAATGTGTCCAAAGCCGATCAATCCCACGGTAGACCCTTCCAGCTGCCGGGCCGGGGTCTGGCCCCTGTCCCATCCGCCCTGCTGCATGATCTGATGGGCGCGATAAAACCCGCGCGCGCACTCCAGCATCATCGTTATGGTCTGCTCGGCCACGCCCGCGGACATGACGCCCGGGGTATTGCAACAGCATATTCCCAGCTTAGCCGCGTAAGCCGTATCCACCTTATCGTAGCCGATCCCCAGCCGGACCAGGATCTTCAGCTCATCTTTCAGCGCCTCCAGCACCGGCGCAGAAAAGGTTTCATCCATCACCGCCACGGCACTGTAACCGCGCATTCTTTTAATCGTATCCGCCTCGCCGCCATCGCCCTTTGCCACCTGCGTTACATCAAAGTCCTGGCTGCGCATAAAGTCAATATATCTTTTTTGCTCAAAGCTGGTGATCACTTTCAGTTTCATTTCATATCCCCTTTTTCCTCAATTTAGATGCGCTTTCCTTTAGTTTATTGTACCGCATCAAGGGAACGATGACCATATTTCAGCGCAACAAAAAAAGGGCCAGCCCTATTCGGGCCGGCCCTTTATACAAGCACTATTCCGGATTTTTAACGTTGGCGATCGCCGCATGGATCGCGTCGATGGTTTCCTTCTTTTCCGGCGGCAGGCGCTGTAAAAGCCATTGCAGCTGCGCTGTGGCATGATCGTTCCCCGTAGCGCCTACAGAATTGATTGCTGCCAGCTGCACCGCGTCATTTTTATCGTTCAGCAGCGTGATCAAACAATTGAACGCGCCGTCCGTGTCGGAAGTGGCACAGGCTTTGGCCAGGTCCAGTCGTTCTTCGTCGCTCCCCTTCAGGTACTTCGCCTCGATCTTATCCCACTTGCCTTTTTCGATCAATTTCTCTATCTTCGCCATCTTATCTGCCATCTTGATTCCCTCTTTTCTATCTCGCTTCGTACCAATCAAAGCCGACCGTTACTCTATTGTTACTATAAGGATACGCCGCATTTATGAACTTTATTGCCGTAATATATGAATAATGTGTGAACAGTCGTTTCCCTGCTAACTTTATGCAAAAGAAGAAGCGCGGCGAAATGCCGCGCTTTCTTCCCTCTACCGCAAAAACCCCTCGATGATTTTTTCCTCCGCCTCCTGCTCGGTCAATCCCAAAGTACGCAGCTTTAGAATCTGCTCCCCCGCGATCTTGCCGATCGCCGCCTCGTGGATCAGCGCCGCGTCCACATGCGAGGCTTCCAGCGCTGGCGATGCGGTGACCGTGCCGTTCTCGGCCAGGATCGCATCACATTCAGAGTGGCCCGCGCAGCGCGTAAGCCCCTTGATGCTAGAATAAAACTCCTGGTGGGATTGTCCGCGTGCCACAGAGCGGGAAACCAGATCGCAGCCCGAGTCCTCTCCCGCCAGCGTCACTTCAAAGTCAGTGCGGGCGTGCTCGTCTCCATCGGTCATGATCCGCTCGCGGACCACAAGGCGCGCGTTTGCCGCCAGCTTGGCCCATGTCTTGCGGTAGGTCTCATCCACACCGCCCAGCTGCACGGTATCCATCTCCAGGCTGGCGCCCTGCGCCAGCGTCGCCTCGGTGACGGGATCGATGCGTTTTTGCCCCGTACCCCCGCCGGTGCCCACGTGCTTTTCTCGGTATACGATTCGGGCATTCTTCTCTAGAAAGAAGCGATGGATCCCATTATGGGTCGCCTCGCCCTCGTCCTCGGTGTGCACGCCGCAGCCAGCCACGATGGTCACGTCCGCGCCTTCCCCCACATAAAAATCGTTATAGACCAGGTCGTTGATGTTCCCCTGCGTCACGCAGGCCGGGATATAAACCGTTTCCCCCTTCGTGCCCGGGCGGATGTGGACCACCAACCCCGGTGCGTTGGGTTTGGACTCGATCTTGATATTGTCAGTGGACTGGCGGCCGGCGCACTCGCCGTTTTCCCGAATATTGAACGCGCCTTTAAAGGCGCCGGTAAAATCCGAAACCATTCTGAGCAATTCATCGGTCACCCTGTTCATTACGCTTCCTCCTTTCCAAGAGGGCAGTAAACCGCTTTTTCATCCGCCAGCAGCATAGGAAGGATCTCATCCTTTGGCCCCGCCGCACGCACACGCCCCTCCGCTACCACCACGATCTCGTCGGCGATCGCCAGGATACGCTCCTGATGGGAGATGATCATCAGCGTGCCCGCCTTACTGCGGCGGATATCTTCGAAAGTCTCCACCAGGCGCGAAAAGCTCCAAAGGTCGATCCCCGCCTCCGGTTCATCGAAGATGGAGAAGCGGGCTTTGCGGGCCAAGACGCTGGCGATTTCGATACGCTTGATCTCCCCGCCCGACAGGCTGGCGCTCAGCTCCCGGTCGATATACTCGTTAGCACACAGCCCCACGCGCCCCAGCCATTGGCAAAGCTCTCCCTCGTCCAGCGGATGCCCGGCGGCCAGCTCCAGCAGATCGCGCACCCGCAGGCCCTTAAAGCGCACCGGCTGTTGGAAGGCAAAGGCAATCCCTTTTTGGGCGCGCTCTGTCACGTCAAGAGCTGTGATATCTTCCCCGTCAAAGACGATCTTTCCGCTTTTAAGCGGGGTGATGCCGGCGATCAGCTTGGCAAGCGACGTCTTGCCGCCCCCATTGGGGCCGGTCACCACCACCAGTTTGCCATCCGGCACAACCAGGTCGATATCTTTTATAATCTCCACACCGCCCTGAATGCTCCAGGCCAAGTGTTCCAACTGCATCATGCTGCATCCTTCTTCCTTATCCTATGAACTTGGCGATTCTATCCCCTGGGTTTTACCTTTAGCGCCCGCATCGCGTTGAGGATGGCGATAACCGCCACGCCCACATCGGCAAACACGGCTTCCCACATATTTGCATATCCCAGGGCGCCCAGCACCAATATCAGCGCTTTGACCGCTAAGGCAAATATAATATTTTGCCGTACAATACGCAAGGTTTTTCTGGCAATACGGATGGCTTCCGCAATTTTGGAGGGCTGATCGTCCATCAATACCACATCCGCGGCCTCGATCGCCGCATCCGATCCCATGGCACCCATCGCGATGCCGATATCCGCCCGGGAGAGCACCGGCGCGTCGTTGATCCCATCCCCTACGAAAGCCAGTTTGCCTTTGGCCGACTTCTGGGCCAACAGCCGCTCTACCTGCTCCACTTTATCCGCCGGCAGCAGCTGCGTATATACCTCGTCCAAGCCCAGTTCTTTTGCCACGCCCTCGCCTACCGCTTTTGCATCCCCGGTCAGCATAACAGTTTTTCGCACGCCTTCGGCCTTAAGCGCCTGTATCGCCGCGGCCGCATCCGGCTTGACCTCGTCCGAGATCACGATATGACCGGCATAAGCCCCGTCCAGCGCCACGTGCACTGTGGTGCCCACCCGATGGCAGGGGTGCCATTTGACCCCGATCTCATCCATCAGCTTATCGTTGCCGACGCAGACCAGCCGGCCGTCTACCTTGACGCGGACGCCCCGTCCGGAAAGCTCCTCCACATCTGTCACGCGCGCAGGGTCGATCTGTGCGCCATAGGCCTCTTTGAGCGAGCGGGAGATGGGATGATCCGAATAGTTCTCCGCCAGGGCCGCCACTTCCAGCAGCTGCGCCTCCGAGCAAGTATCCGGATGGATGGCCGTTACGTTAAATACCCCACGGGTCAAGGTACCGGTTTTATCAAAAACCACCGTTTCCGCGTTGGCCAGCACCTCTAAATAGTTGCCGCCCTTGACCAGTATCCCATTTTTTGAGGCCCCGCCAATGCCGCCGAAAAAGCTCAGCGGCACCGAGATCACCAGTGCGCACGGGCAGGAGATCACCAAAAAGATCAGCGCCCTTCGGATCCACTCATCCCATTGCCCGCCCATTAACAGCGGCGGCAGCACCGCCAGTAGCGCCGCGCCGATCACGACGCAGGGCGTATAATAGCGGGCAAACTTGGTGATAAAATTCTCCGCCTTCGCCTTTTTGGCGCTGGAGTTTTCTACCAGGTTCAAGATTTTAGCAACCGTTGATTCGCCAAAGGCCTTGGTCACCTGTACGCGCAGCAATCCGCTTTGGTTGATGCAGCCGCTGATCACGTCATCCCCCGGCTCAACCTCGCGCGGCAGCGATTCGCCCGTGAGCGCCGCCGTATCCACCATTGACGCGCCCTCTAAGATCACACCGTCCAGCGGAATCTTTTCCCCGGCTTTGATAACGATCACATCGCCCACATCCACTTCGTCCGGGTCTACCTGCACGAGCTGGCCATCCCGCTCGATATTGGCGTAATCCGGCCGGATATCCATCAGCGATGCGATGGATTCCCGCGAGCGGCCCACCGCGTAGCTTTGGAATAGTTCACCCACCTGATAAAACAGCATAACGGCTACGGCCTCTGGATAATCCTGTGTAAAAAACGCGCCGACGGTGGCTAAGGCCATTAAAAAGTTCTCATCAAAAACCTGCCCGTGGGCGATATTGCGCAGGGCGCGCCACACCACGTCCCACCCGATAATGGCATAGGGCACCAGGTAAGCGGCAAGCTGGGCTACCCCTTCCAGCGGAAGCAGTTTGGCCGCTACCAGCAAAACCGCGGCGGATAGGATGCGCGCCAGCATTTTTTTGTGCTTTTTACTCATCGGTCATTCTCCTTACATCAGCGCTTCATGGATCATTTCTACAGGCTCATCTGCCTTTGTCAGATGAGAATTTCACAGTCCGGCTCCACCCGTTTGCAGGCCTTGACCGCCTTTTTCAAGATCTCATCAAAATTGCCGTCCTCAGCGGTCAGCGTCATCTTTTGCAGCAGAAAGCTCACCTGCACATCCTGTACCCCATCGATCTTTTTGATTGCATCCTCCATTTTCAGCGCGCAGTTTGCGCAATCCAAATCCCTCAGTTTAAACGCCTTTTTCATCTCATTCACCGCTCCTTTATCACTTATTCTTCCACGTGCTCGATACCCTGATTGATAATGCTGCGCACGTGGTCGTCCGCCAAGGAATAAAAGATATTCTTCCCCTCCCGCCGGAATTTCACCAGTTTGTTGTTTTTTAAAACCCTGAGCTGGTGAGAAACCGCCGTCTGCGTCACCCCCAGCAGCTGGGCTATATCGCAAACGCAAAGCTCCGCCTCAAACAGCGCGTATAAAATTTTGATGCGCGTGGAATCTCCAAAAACCTTAAACAGCTCTGCCAGGTCGTACAGCACTTCGTCCTTGGGCATCTGGCCCTGTACGGCGTTTACCACATCCTCATGTACAAATTGAAACTCGCATCGTTCCAGCTCCTGCTCCCGCGCCATTTTTTCACGTCCCTTCATATGTTCATCTGTTCATATGTTATGATATGCGATTTTGCCAAAAATGTCAATCCCCAATAAAAATTAATAGCGAAAAGGACGCATCCTAAGGACGCGCCCTCTTCGCTAATATTGACAAGGTATGGGTTCACTTAAGTCTTACTATGCCCATGGTGGCACATGGCCGCTCCCGGGCAGCCTGAGCATGCGCCGCCGCAACCGCAGGCACTTTTGCCCTTCTTTCGGTCGCGAAACAGTTTGACGACCACCAGCGTAAGCAGTAGTGCAACGGCCAGGCCGACCAGGATCGTTCCCAGGTTCTCCGTCAAAAATTGCAGCATGCTCTTCCCTTCTTTCTATTAAACGCGCACCTTTACGCCCAGCGTCTCGCTCTCTTTATAGGGGCGGACCAGCAGGTAGATAAACAGCGCTACCAGCAGCAGTGCGATGATGGTAAAGACATTGAATCCTCCGCCGGTAAACAGGCTGCCGATCTGGTAGATGCAAAGCGCAACCGCATAGGCGAATACACACTGATATCCGATGGCAAACCAGGTCCACTTAGCGCTGTTCATCTCCCGGCGGATAGCGCCGATGGCCGCAAAGCAGGGGGCGCACAGCAGGTTGAATACCAGGAAGGAGTAGGCGGACAGGGCCGTAAAGCTCATCTGCATGTTCGTCCAAATCTGCCAGCCGTTTTCGGCTACTTCGTCAAGGCCGCCGTACAGCACGCCGAAGGTGCCGACCACGTTCTCCTTAGCGATCAAGCCGGTAAAGGCCGCCACTGCCGCTTTCCAATCGCCCCATCCCAGCGGGGCAAAAATCCAGGCGATACCGTTGCCGATGGCCGCGAGGATGCTCTCTTCCATACCGACCATGCCAAAGCCCTGCGCCGTAAAGCCAAAGTTGGAGGTAAACCAGACCAAAACCGTAGCCAGCAGGATGATGGTCCCCGCTTTCTTGATGAAGGACCAGCCCCGCTCCCACATACTGCGCAGCACATTGCCTACTGTGGGCAGGTGATAGGCCGGCAGCTCCATGACGAAGGGCGCCGGATCGCCAGCAAACATCTTGGTCTTTTTAAGGATAATACCCGAGCAAACGATAGCCGCAATGCCCACAAAGTACGCGCTGGGCGCAACCCACCAAGCCCCGCCGAACAGCGCGCCCGCGATCAGCGCGATGATGGGCAGCTTTGCCCCGCAGGGGATAAAGGTGGTGGTCATGATCGTCATCTTCCGGTCTCGGTCGTTCTCAATGGTACGCGAGGCCATAATACCCGGCACGCCGCAGCCCGTGCCGATCAGCATGGGGATAAACGATTTACCCGAGAGGCCGAACTTGCGGAATATACGGTCCATGATAAAGGCGATACGCGCCATATACCCGCAGGCTTCCAGAAAAGCCAAGAAGAGGAACAGGATCAGCATCTGCGGCACAAAGCCCAGCACTGCGCCCACACCGCCTACGATGCCATCCAGAATCAGCCCGCTGAGCCAGGGGGCACAGTTGGCCGCCTCCAGACCGCCCTCGATCAGTCCGGGAATACCGGGCACCCATACGCCATAATTTGCGGGATCTGGCTCCTGCGCTGCCATCGCCGCCTTGAAATCCTCCAGGCCGACCGGCAGCGTTTCTTCAACCTGCCCCTCATCGTCCAGGATCTGCGCCTCGGCAGTCAGGCCCGCAGCCTGCGCCTGGGCTTCAAAGCTTTCCGCAGCTTCAGCGATAGCAGCCTCATCTGGTTCTTCCGCTTCCATCGCCTCTGTCAACGCGGAGGTATCAATACCGCTTTCCTCAGCAGCAGCCAGGTAGGCGCTCAATTTTTCCTGTTCAAGCGCATATTCCTCGGAAACTTCCTCGTATTCGCCGGCGCCGATGTTGAAAAGGTGCCATCCATCGCCGAATACCCCGTCGTTAGCCCAATCCGTCGCCCAGGTGCCTACCGTTGTGACGGACACGAAATAAACGATAAACATGACCACGGCAAAGATCGGCAAAGCCAGGAAGCGGTTGGTCACCACTTTATCGATCTTATCCGAAACCGTCAGCCCGCCATGTTTTCTCTTCGTGACGCACCCTTGGATGATGGAGGTGATATAGCCGTACCGCTCGTTGGTGATGATGCTCTCGGCATCATCAT
This sequence comes from Luoshenia tenuis, assembly GCF_014384745.1. Classification (NCBI taxonomy): domain Bacteria; kingdom Bacillati; phylum Bacillota; class Clostridia; order Christensenellales; family Christensenellaceae; genus Luoshenia; species Luoshenia tenuis. The sequence continues at coordinate 159,103 of NZ_JACRSO010000006.1, read as the reverse complement.
CCATTTCCTCCTCCAGGGCCTTGATCACCGATTCTACCTGGGGCGGATTTTTCATCTGCCTAATGATCTTATCATCCCGCTCAAAGAGCTTAATGGCGTAAAAGCGTTTTTGCGCCTCCGGTACGCCGGCGATCTGTCGGGAGATCTGCTCCAGCGCGCCCTCTACGCCCGCGCTAAAGGTATGCACCGGTGGGGTCTCCCCCTTGCGCTGGGCGATGGAAACCGCGCGCTTTGCCGCCTCGTCGATGCCGGTACCCTTTAAGGCGGAGATCTCTACGACCTCACAGCCCAGCGCGCTTTGCAGGCGCTTAACATCGATCTTATCGCCGTTTTTGTGCACGATGTCCATCATATTGACGGCCATGACCACCGGGATGCCGATCTCCATCAGCTGCGTGGTCAGGTACAGGTTGCGCTCGATGTTGGTACCATCGACAATGTTGAGGATCGCGTCCGGGCGTTCTTGCAGCAGATAGTTCCGGGCGACCACCTCTTCCAGCGTGTAGGGCGATAGCGAATAGATACCCGGCAGGTCGGTAATCGTCACGTCTTTATTACCCTTAAGTCTGCCTTCCTTTTTTTCTACCGTTACGCCGGGCCAGTTGCCCACAAACTGGTTGGCGCCGGTAAGCGCGTTGAACAGCGTCGTCTTACCGCTATTCGGGTTACCGGCCAGGGCGATTTTAATGGCCATACCTCTCCTCCTCCTAATGATCAGGTCTTAAAACGGGTCTTATGCCTTTGTGCGGACTTCGATCTTCTCGGCGTCCGCTTTGCGGATGGATAATTCATAGCCGCGCACATTGACTTCTACCGGGTCGCCCAAAGGGGCCACTTTTCGCACATAAACCTCTACGCCCTTTGTGATACCCATATCCATAATGCGCCGCTTTACCGCGCCTTCGCCATAAAGTTTAACGACCTGTACGGTCTGTCCGACCTTGGCTTCTTTCAGGGTCTGCATACGTTTCTCCTTTCCCGTGTCTTTTAGACCAAAATTTTATTTGCCATCTCGCGGCTGATCGCCACGCGGGACTCTTTGATATTGACGATGACATTGCCGCTGATCTGAGAGACCACCGTAACATTGCCGCCGACTACAAACCCAAGATTTTCGAGAAAACGGCGGGTATCCGCCTTTCCACCCACTTTTTTGATCGCGTTGATTTCCCCCGGTCGTGCCATGGTCAAGGGCATATCGTTCACTCCTTTTAGTAAGTCAACCCTAACTTTAAGCGCAAAATATCGGTTAGCATCTGCTAACCAATTGCATGTTAGCATGCGCTAACCCGATTTGTCAAGCTTTTCCTCCTCGTTTTGCTAATTATTTTAAATATGATATAATAAATTATCAATTCCATTTGTAAAGGAGGTTCGCCCGATGAAAATACAGGAATCCGCTGAGAATTACCTTGAAACCATCCTTATACTCCAGCGGCGCCAAGGTTCGGTGCGCGCCATTGATATCGTTTCGGAGCTGTCCTTTTCAAAGCCCAGCGTCAGTGTGGCGATGAAAAACCTGCGCTTGAACGGCTATATTGAAATCGATCCACAAGGGCATATCACGCTGACAGCCTCCGGCCGCGCCATCGCTGAGACCATTTATGAGCGGCACACCCTTCTCGCAGATTGGCTGCAGGCCCTTGGCGTAAATCCCAAGGTCGCGGCAGAGGATGCCTGCCGTATTGAGCACGCCATCAGCGCAGAGAGCTTTGAAGCCATTAAGCGTCATGCCACCCGAGGACAGACAGCCGGCTAAATATTGCACCTGTCACAGGTCATTTTGCAAGTTCCGTATTCAAATAATTTAAAATATGGTTTCAGTCATTCTAAATAAGCGGTTTTTTACTTAAAAATGTAAACATGCGACTTTTCATCTTGCAGGAAGCAAGATAATGTGATAGATTGAAATAACATAAGAATTTGAAACGGATAGAGGGTGAATTTGATTATGGTGGTGAATTATTCCTCCCTGGGGCAGCGTATTCGTCAAGAACGCCAAAAGTTGAATTTAACGCAGGAGCAGCTGGCTGAGTCTGCCGATGTGACGACGGCTTTTATCGGCCACATCGAGCGGTCAGAGCGCAGCCTTTCGCTGGAAACCTTAATTAAGATCAGCAACCGCCTGGGTGTAACAGTAGACTATCTGCTCTCTGATTCCTATAAGCCACGCGACCCGCAGATGACCGAAGAACTGCTGCAGCTACTGGATAACAAATCCCCTTCGCAAAAAAGGGCGCTGCTTGATATCATGCGCACCATCGTCAAATATCTGCCGTTGGGCGAAGAAGCCCAATAAAGTAAAACAGAACTGTATGAAGATTTAAACTGAGGCCCTTGCCGTTTTGGCAAGAGCCTCAGTTTTTACGCAAATTTATAGATGACCTATTGTACTTCCTGCTGCTCCACCAAACGGGCTTGAACGATCAGCCGGTCATCCTCCCCCGCGCCGCCTAAGCTGGTACAGGTAACAAGGGTGATGATCGAATCGTCCGCCGTAAAGGTCTGCTGCATATCGCCGCGGATATTGCGCTTGGCCATGCGCTGGAGAAAAGCGACGTACTCTTCATCCGAGGCGAAAGCTGTCTTGTGGTATTCCTCGTTCTCCTGGGCGATAAAAACGGAAAAAACCTCGTACTTCAGGCGCGTGCCCTTGGTATCGATATAGATATACCTGGCCTGATCATAAAATGAATCGTTCAGATAATAGGCCTTGAGCCCGCCGAACATCGACCCATTTTTCATATTATGGCCGTAGATCACCACATTGCGGGATACCGGCTCCAGCGGCGTGTGGTCAAAAATAAAGATCGACCCGGCCCGAAGCGCGCTGCCATCGTAGGCATGGGTCAGGTAATACTCGTTATCGCTCATCATCACCGGATAGTTGATCTTCGTCCCGGGGATCATGATCCAGCCGTTCAGGTTAGCATAGCGCTCTTGCAGATGGCCGATATCCTGCCTTTCAGGCCATACGGGCGAGATTTCAGGCGAAAACTCATATGCGCCATCGCTTAGATCAAAGCCGCGCTGGTACCCCTCCTGCAAAAAGCCTACCGCACTGGCCCCTTCCACCTGTGTATTGTGCTGATCCTCCTGATAATCCGAGATGAAGCGCCAGGCCAAAATTCCCGCACTAACCAAGAATACCGCGATAGAAATAAACAGAATAATATTGAGCAGCACGCTTTTTTTCTTTTTCGTTTGTGCAGACATACGTCCTCCATTGCATTTGATGCTGCTATTATACCATATTTTTGGGCTTTGCCTACCCGCGCTTTAGCGTAGATGGTCAAAGTAATCCCGCGTCATCCGGATGGCCACGCCGCTTAAGCCCACCACGCCAATCAGGTTGGGGATGGCCATCAGGCCGTTTAGCGTATCGGATATATTCCACACCATTTGCAGTTCCATTACCGCGCCGGCAAATACCAGTGCAACATAGCCAATACGGTAGCCCTGTGCCATCCGCGGTGTGCGCGGAAACAAATATTCGATACAGCGCTGCCCATATACCGACCAGCCGAATATGGTAGATAACGCAAAGAAGATCACGCCGATCGAAACAAAGCTGCCGCCCATCGGCCCCAGCGCCTTGGTAAAAGCCGCAGCCGTCAGCACCAGGCCATCCATACCGGCTCTTTCCCACAATCCTGAGGCGATGATGACCAGCGCAGTCATCGTGCACATCACCAGGGTATCGAAAAAGACCTCTATCATGCCCCAAAATCCCTGACGCACCGGGTTATCCGTCTGCGCGGAAGCGTGAACGATGGGTGCGCTGCCCAGCCCTGCTTCATTAGAGAACACGCCTCTTGAAAAACCATAGCGGATGGCCCGCGCCACCGCATAGCCCGCTACGCCGCCGCCCGCCGCGCGCAAGTCAAAAGCGCCCTGAAAAATCTGTGTAAAGGCGCTGGGCAGCTGCTCTCCATAGATGGCCAGGGCCGCTACGCACCCGGCGATGTAGAACAGCGCCATCAATGGCACGATCTTTTCAGCTACATTGGCAATGCGACCTATCCCGCCCAGCATTACAAAGGCTACGATCCCCATCGCAACAAGGCCGGTTAGTTGCGCAGGCGCGCCCCAAAGGGCTTGGGCCGCCTGAGAAATGGCGTTGGCCTGGGTCATGTTGCCGATTCCCAAGGAGGCGAGCACGCATAGCACCGCAAACAGCGCCGCCAGCTTTTTAAAATGCAATCCATCGGCCAGGTAGACCATCGGCCCGCCCGTAAAACTGCCGTCGGCCCGCCTCCTTCGGTACCGCACGGCGAGCAACACTTCCGTATACTTCGTCATCATCCCGAAAAAAGCGCTGACCCACATCCAGAATACCGCGCCCGGGCCGCCCGCGGTGATCGCCGTGGCTACCCCGACGATGTTGCCCACGCCAATGGTGCCTGCCAGCGCAGTGGAAACAGCCTGAAAGGGTGTGATCTCCCCTTTTTTTCGCGCGGTCCTCTTTTTAAACAGGGTGCCAATGGTATGTTTACAGATATGCCCAAAGTGGCGCGCCTGAGGAAAATCCGTGCGGAAAGACAGGTAGATGCCGATCCCTGATAAGAAGATCAGCATCAACGGCCCCCACACAATTTGGTTTATGTTGGCATTGAGCATTTCAACGCCCTGCATTATCGGCTGCATCGCACCCATCCTTTTAGGAATTGGGGTTTTCCAACGCCTCCGGATGCATGCGGTAATAGCAAAACAGCATCTGCTGGATATATCCGGCTTCCGGCCCAAAGCGCGCCGCGGCGCGCTGCAAGTCCTTTGGCCGGTCCGGCACGCCGTACACCTGGGTCAAAACCTTTTTGATCCAGGTATCCACGGGGAAGGCGCCCCGATGTCCGCAGGCGAAAAGCAGTATGCAGTTTGCCACCTTGACCCCGACCCCCGGCAGCTGCTGCAAAAGCTTAAGTGCCTCATCATAAGGCAGCTCATCCAGTTGCGCTAGTGGAAAACCCTCTTCCACCATACGCGCCGCGCCTACGATATATGCGCTGCGATAGCCCGCGCCGCACTTTTCCCGTATTGCGTCAGGCGAGGCCTGCGCCAGCTGCGTCGATGTTGGAAAGGCATAGGCGGCCACTATTCCACCACTGTCAGGGATCGGCGTCCCGTACTCCCTGCACAGGGATGCAGTGATCTTTTTAATGCGGTTAAAATGGTTGTTTGCCGAAATGATAAAGGTAATCAGCGTTTCAAACCGCTCCTGGCGCAGTACCCGCAGCCCCTGCATCCGGCGTATGACCTGGCAGGTGACCAGATCATCCTTCATCTGCTCTATCAAGTTGGCATAATCCATATCCATATCAAAGTACCGCCGCCAATATCCTTCAAACTCGCCGGCGCTGCAGGGATGCAGAAACCAGGTTTTCCCTTCGATCCGTTCCAGTTTAACCAAGCGGTTTTGGACCGTTCCGACCCAGCGGTCACCCTCACCCTCCCAGCGGAAGGCCTGTCCACATTCAAAGGTGAGCTTCGCATCAAACTCCGTCCAGTTTTCGATAATAACGCCGCCCTCGCTTTCACGCCACCGCAAAAGTCTATCCCCCTCCCCAAAATTTGGATAGAAAAAAGGGCCGTATCAGCATACGGCCCTTTTAACGATACATTCTTATTCGTTTACCGCCTCAGGATAAACGCTGACCTGCTTTTTGTCACGGCCTTTACGCTCAAAGCGCACCGTGCCATCCACCAGGGCAAACAGCGTATCATCGCTGCCAATGCCAACATTATTACCGGGATGGATCTTCGTCCCGCGCTGGCGAACCAGGATGTTGCCCGAAAGTACAAACTGGCCATCCGCCCGCTTCACGCCTAAGCGCTTAGATTCGCTATCGCGGCCGTTACGGGTGGAGCCCATGCCCTTTTTATGAGCAAACAGCTGTAAATTCATCTTAAACATTGGTGCCACCTCCGTTCTATTAATCGGTACTTACCTTCAAGTATTGTCCAAAATCGTGCTCAATTCCTTCAAGGCTTTGGCGAAGCACCTCGCAAAGCAGATGCACATCCTCGCGCTTTCGCTCATCGGTCTCATCGCTCAAACGGATGGAAAGCGCGCCGTCATCGCAAAGCTGATAGTCCGCCCGGGCCTCTACCACATCGAGAATGCCGCCAAGCGTCGCCTGCGCCAGCGCCGAAACCGCCGCACAGACCACATCCCTGCCGCTATCCTCAAAGCCGGCATGCCCTTCCAGAGCGAACCCTTCCCAGGCCTTAGAGGAACCGTAAAATCTCGCCCGAATCATCGCTTAGCCGATCTTGGTAATCTCTACCTTGGTGAACGGCTGACGATGACCCTGCTTTTTGCGGTAGTTCTTCTTCGCCTTATACTTAAAGACGATGATCTTCTGGCCCTTGCCATGGCCCAAGACCTTGCCCTGAACCTTGACGCCTTCCACTACCGGCGCGCCCACCTGGACGCCTGCATCGTTTTGCAGCATCAACACGTCGAAATCGACGTTTTCGCCCTCGGCTACGGGCAGCTTCTCAACGAAGACCGTATCGCCGACCTGAACTTTATACTGCTTACCACCAGTCTGAATAATCGCGTACATTTTTGCACCTCCTCCAACCAGTCTCGCTGTTAAGGCGCATGCGCTAGGCATGGCTTAAAAAGGCCTCTTTCATGCGGCTTTGACTATTATAGCATGGCCCATCCGGGCTGTCAAACAAGTTTTGCCGCCCCGGCAGAGAAAAGCGCCCCGAAACGGGGCGCCCTGAATAAACAATAAATAAAATGATTCCGTTAAATAACGCTTTACCGCTCGTTGCCCAGATAGCACACGGCCAACACGCCGGGGCCAGCATGTGTACCGATTACCGGGCCGACTTTGCGGACCCAAATCTCCTGAAAGGCTACCTTATTTTCAATCTGTTGCTTCAATAATAGCGCATCCGCTTCGCAGTCTCCATGCAGGATCACGCAGATCTTCCCTGCCGGGTCGCCCACCGTTTGCTCTACATTGCTTGCCAGCGTGCGGATCGCCTTTTTCCGTCCGGACACCTTGCCGCAGGGCAACAATTTGCCCTCTGCATTGATCTTTAATATCGGCTTGATATCCAAGATCCCGCCGAACACGGCCTCCGCGGTAGAAATCCGCCCGCCCCGCTTTAAATGCATCAGGTCGTTCACGGTCACCCAATGATGCATCCGGGTGCGGTTTTCTTCCAGCCAGGCTACGATCTCCTCATCCGTCTTGCCGTTTTCCCGCATTTTAAGCGCCTCATACACCAAAAGCCCGGCGCCTCCGGAGATCGATTTGGTATCGACCAGGGTGATCTTCCGCTCGGGGAACTCCTGCAAGATCGTCTCCCGCGCCATATTGATGCAGTTAAACGCGCCGCTGAGCTGGGAGGAAAAACAGATGAACAGGATATCGTTTCCCGCCTCCAGCATCGGCCGCCAATACTCCTCGTAAAAGGCGGGCGGCAGCATAGACGTTATGGGCATCGCGCCGCCGCGCACCTGGGCATAAAAATCGTCCAGGTTCGATTCCCGGCCCAAATCGTAAAAATACTCCTGATTATTGATGGTATATGGCATACGCACAAAAGGTACGTTATACTTATCCACAACTTCCAGGGGCAGCTCCGTATTGGAATCGGTCATAATAATCGATTGCATGCAAAACCTCCTTCTTTCTTTATTTTACCCCTTATACAACCCTTATTGTACTATTTATAGTTCTACAACACAAGCACAATCCAGCGATCCCGTATATCGCGCGCCTTTACAACATAGAATTCGTTGACAATCTTTTACATTCTCCCCTATAATATAGATTCACGTTTACTAACCTAACGGATTTTAAGGAGATGACCGGACTTGGATCTGATCTCAATCGCACTGCTCGCCATCAGCCTTTCCATGGATGCCTTTGCGGTATCCATCGGCAACGGCATCACCATTCGCAACCTCAGACCCTGGCATGCGATCAAAACCGGTCTGTTCTTTGGCGTGTTCCAGGCGCTGATGCCTACGATCGGCTGGCTCGCCGGGCGCAGCATCAGCACTTATATCGTCGATTACGACCACTGGATCGCCTTTGGCCTGCTGGCCATCATCGGCGGGAAGATGATCTGGGACGGATTCCACGAGGAAGAGGAAGATTGCGAGCATGAAGACCCTACCCGCACGCGCTGGCTCTTCCTGCTGGCCATTGCCACCAGTATTGACGCGCTGGCCGCCGGCATCAGCCTGGCTATGGTTAACGCCAACATCGTGTTCTCCGCCCTGTTTATCGGCTGCACCACCTTTGCCCTATCCGTATTAGGCGTGATGATCGGCAAAAAGCTGGGACCTCTTTTCCAGAAAAAGGCGGAATTTGTGGGTGGTATCGTTCTGATCGGCATCGGCGTTAAGATCCTGCTGGAGCATTTGATGGGTTAATTGTATAGCAAAACCACAAAAGCGGCGCGCCCAATGGGCTCGCCGCTTTTTCTCTTGAACTTTTCCTCATCGCAGGTCTAAATCGTTAAGCTCTGCGGCTTATTGTTTTCTCCGCAGCGATCTAGGCCGGTATCATCCGCTCCGATTCATCACCATAACAAACGTGATATTCGTACAGCGTTGTTATATTGCTCTATCGCCTCCGCGCGGGCGCGCAGTTGGGCCGCGGTATGGATATAAGCATCCTGCTCGTGCAGCGCCACCTGCATGGCCACCGGGAGCGAAAGAAAGTATTGCCTGGTGCTATTGCTGCAAGCAAGCAGATCGTGCAGTCCCTGATATCGCACTTATATCACCTCCCGCACTTTATCCTTAACGGCAACAGGAGCGTGATACATGGCAAATTGCGGTATACCGATTATATGCGCTTTTTAACTGTTTTAAACCCGCAGCATGCGGTACCCTACGCCTACGTGGGTCTGAATGTACTGCGGCGAGGAAGGGTCTTTTTCGATCTTTTTGCGCAGCGTGGCCATAAACACCCGCAGCGATGCGACGTCATTATCCCATGCGCTGCCCCAAATTTCCCGGGTGATATAGGTATGCGTCAAAACCTTACCTACATTTTTAGCCAGCAGGCAGAGCAGTTTATATTCGATGGGCGTCAGATGCAACTCCTTACCCGCCATATAGGCGCACCCCGCCGCATAGTCGATCTTCAAATCCCCATTTTCAAATACGGCTGAACCCTGCTCCAGCCCGTTTGCGGCATAATGCAGCCGCCGAAAGGTCACCCGCAGCCGGGCCAGCAGTTCTTCTACCGAGAAGGGCTTTGTCAGGTAATCGTCCGCCCCCGCATCCAGCGCGTCGATCTTATCCCGGTCTTCGCTGCGGGCGCTGATCACGATGATCGGCATGTTGGACCAGGTGCGGATCTTTCTAATGATCTCGATCCCGTCGATATCCGGCAGGCCCAGATCCAGCAGTACCACATCCGGGTTATGAGAAGCGGCCTCCAAGATCGCCGCCTCGCCGCTTGGCGCGGTGTGATAGCGGTAATCGTGCGTATCCAGCGTCGTCGCAATCAGGTTGCGAACAGCCGCGTCATCCTCTACAACTAAGATCAGCGGTTTATTCATGTAAGGTTACCTCCTCTAGCGGTAAAGTAAAGCGGAAGATCGTACCCGCAGGCTTGTTATCCAGCACTGCGATCTCGCCTCCATGGGCATTGACGATCGATTTACAAAGCGCCAGCCCCATTCCCAGGCTTCTGCGGCTGTCTACAATGCCCTTGTTGGCGGTATAGAACATATCAAAGATCCGCGCCTTGGCCTCATCCGGGATGCCCCCGCCGTTATCGGCAATCGTCACCACGACCATTTTTCCCTCTGTTGTCGTATTAATCGTGATCGTCGACCCGGGCTGGGTGTATTTGATCGCGTTATCGACGATATTGATGATGACCTGAACGATCAGCTTGGCGTCCATCTTGGCCATAATGAACTCTTGCTCCTGCTGGACGACGATGGTGTGTTCCACGCTTTTGCGGTTGATGTGGCGCAGCGCTTCGGTAATCACCTCGTCCATCAATTCCGCCGTTAAGTTCAGGCGCATGGTGCCCTCCTCTATCCGGGTGACCGATAGCAGGTTCTCCACCAGGTTGATCAGCCACAGGGCATCGTCATAAATATCCTCATACAGCTGGCGCTTTTTCTCCCGGCCGATATCCTCCCCATTCGCCATCAGGATGCCCGCGTTGCCGGAGATCGAGGTCAGCGGCGTACGCAGGTCATGCGAGATCGAGCGCAGCAGGTTGGCGCGCAGTTGTTCGTTTTTAGCCAAAATGGCCGCCTGCTCGCGCTCGCGTTGCGCAGTATCGTTCTCCAGGGCCAGGGCGCACTCCCCCAGTATGGATAGCATGATGCTGTTTTCAAAAGCATCCAGCGCCTCTGCTCCCACAGCTATGCCCACGACGGCATAGACCTTATCGATGACCCGCACGGCCAGGTACAGGCACTGTGCGCCGCCCAGGGTATTCGTCGTCGCCCCTGCGTGCTTGTTGTTTTTAAACACCCAGTTGGCTACGGCCCGCTCGTTATCGCCGGTATAGGCCGCGCCGTCGCCATCGGCCATGGCCATAAACGTTTGGGGCGCGGCCAAGCTTTTTCCCTGCGCCAGGTAAAAGACCACGTCCCTTTTAAGCAGCTTGGTCAGCTGCCCGCCTACCGTATCGGCGATCTCGCCGGCATTATGGCTTTTTTGCAGCAGCTGGTTGGTTTCCAGCAGAATTTTTGTGCGGTAGGCCGTGGCGGCCGCCTGCCGGGCCTGGCGCTTGAGCTGTACCGCCAGCGTGCTGGTAATAAAGGCCGCCAGAAACATGATCAGGAACGTAGCCGGGTAGCCCTTATCATAGGCCGATAGGGTAAAGTACGGGTCGGTAAAAAAGTAGTTAAAGGTCAACACGCTGACGATGGAAGATACCAGGCTGTATATCCGCCTGCGGGTCACCACCGCGGTGATCAGCACCCCCAGGATATAGACCGTAATGATATTGGCTTCCGAAAAGCCAAGATAATTAAATAATACGCCTACCGCCGTGGCCAGTGCCAGTATCAGCAGGCTCTTCCATACATCCGCCCAGGCAAAGGTATTGTCCAACCGCCGTTTTACCCGTTCTTTATACCGGCTGCCGTCCATCTCTGGGATGATATAGATATCCAGATTAGGCGCCGCAGCTGCCAGGCGCTCGGTCAGCGTCGCCTTGCTCCACACATATTTGCGCTGGGCGTTACTGCGGCCCACCACAATCTTGGATACGCCCGATACCCTTGCGAACGCTGCGATCTGCTGGGCGATATCGTTGCCATACACCGTTTCTACCGTAGCCCCCAATTGCTCGGCAAGGTGCATGTTCTCGCGCAGGCGGCGTTTGCTTTTTTCCCCAACGACGGCCTGTTGGGGGGATTCCACGTACAGCGCCGTAAAGCTGCCCTTAAACGCACCCGCCATGCGCGCCGCCGTGCGGATGATCTTGGCATTTGTCGGAGAGGAAGACAGGCACACCAGGATATGCTCATCCGTATAATAACCATCCTGCTGGGCTTGCAGCACCTTTTCAGCCATGCGGTTGATCCGGTCCGCACAGCGGCGCAGGGCGATCTCCCGCAGCGCTACCAGATTTTTAACGTCAAAAAAGTTGAGCAGTGCCTTTTGCGCCTGCGCTTCCCGATAGATCTTACCATCCCGCAGCCGGTCGATCAGATCCTGCGGTTCTATATCCACCAGCTCCACCTGATCCGCGCCGTCAAAAACGTGATCCGGTATCCGCTCATGGACCGTTATGCCGGTTATGCTCGCTACCATATCGTTCAAGCTCTCGATATGCTGCACGTTGACGGTGGTATAGACATCGATCCCCGCGCGCAACAGTTCTTCCACATCCTGGTAGCGCTTAGCGTGGCGGCTGCCCGGCGCATTGGTATGGGCTAGTTCATCCACTAAAATTAATTCAGGTTTTCTGGAGATCGCTGCATCCAGGTCAAACTCTCTGAGCCTGATCCCCTTATGCTCTATTTGCAAAGGAGGCAGCTGCTCTAAACCCTGTAATTGGGCAATGGTATCCGGCCGGGAGTGGGGCTCAATATAGCCGATCGTCACATCCACGCCCCGCTGTTTGGCCGCACGCGCGGCACGCAGCATGGCGTAAGTTTTGCCTACCCCCGCGGCATAACCAAAGAATATCTTCAAATGCCCGCGCCCTGCGCCTTGCTCCTGGCGCTTGATGGCATCGAGCAATTCCTCCGGGCTTTTTCGCTTCTCCTGCTCCACGTCGGCCTCACCCCCTTTACTGCTTCTATTGTATCATAAACACCCTTGGCGCAGTATAAACATCGCGCTAAGGGTGTATAAAGAGAAATTAAGATTGTATTAAGAAAACATAAAGGGCGGTTAAGGTGCTGCGGCATTATTTAAGGCCCGTTTATATCGCTCCGGCCATCCACATAAACGGCAGTGCCAGCACGACCGTGAGAAGAGCCACCGCAGCCAGTACAAAGAGCGGAACAAGCAAAGCCATTGCGCCATAGCACAGCATGGGGTGGCGGAAGTAGAGCCGGTCCATCATGCGGGCCACAGTCAATCGTTTGCTTTTATGTCTTTTGGCTTTAAGCGTTAGCGCCGCTGTCGTCATCTCTCCTGCGCCTCCTTACATTCCTTAGCATAGGCGAAAAGATATAAAAAAGGTAAAAGGAATGACGAAGCGCGGTTTAAAATCCCATAAAGAAAAAGATTTTTAGCAAACATAAAAAAGGCACAAGCGCTAACGCTTGTGCCTTTAGTTCCACTTGGAAAATAACCTTTACTGGATTTCCTTCAAGCGGGCAGCCTTACCAGAACGCCCACGCAGGTAATACAGCTTGGCACGGCGAACCTTACCGGAACGAATCTTCTCGATATGGTCGATTTTGGGGCTATGTACCGGGAAAGTACGCTCTACCCCTACGCCGTAAGAGACGCGGCGCATGGTGAAAGTTTCACGCGCGCTGCTGTTCTTTTTCGCGATAACGACGCCCTCAAACGCCTGCAGACGCTCGCGCGAACCTTCGATAACCTTTACGAAGACACGCAGCGTATCGCCTACGCGAATGGCGGGAAGATCACTGCGAAGCTGCTCTTTTTCCAGAGCCTGAATGATCGGATCCATGGATTTTCCTCCTTCCCTCATAGACGTTCATGCCGCATCAACTTATCGCAGCAGCGGACCGCCCGTAATCACAGCGATAATTATACCATACTAAATTAAGGGTTGGCAAGCCTTATTTTATGCCCTTTTGCCGCCTTTCACCCTTAAACAGCACCCGGGCAGGCAGGCCACAATACTGTGCCTTGCCCACGGGGTGAAAGCCGCAGCGCTTAAAAAAGGCCAACGTATCCCGCTGCTCCTCTATGGGAATAAAGGCTTTACAGGACGCTTTGCCCGCCCGCTCCTCTATCCTTTGCAGCAGGGTGCTGGCGATCCCCCGCAAGCGGTAATCCGGGTGTACAAACAAACGCAAAATCTGCACCTCTTCCGCTCCATTCCGTGCCAAAATGCCGCCCACAGGCCTTGCGCCGTCAAACGCCGCCAGGCATATCTGCTCTGCATCCAGAAGATGCGCAGCAAACGCCTCTTGGCTTTCAGCAACGGGTGCGATCTCCATTTTGCCAAGCCTAAGCGCCAGGGGATAATAGCAGTACTGCTGCAAGGCTACAAGGGCGGCGCTATCCTGCGCCGCGGCCGCTCTGATCTCGATATTAGCAGGTCCCGTGCGCGTGCGCGCGGCTAAAGCCTGCTCTTTTGGCGTTAACTCCGCCTTTTCCAGCAGGTCCGGCCGCATGCGCGCCGTTTTTTCAATGGCCTTTTCACGCCGCCAGGCTTCAATTTTAGTCGCGTCGCCGGAAAGCAGCACCGCTGGCACCCCAAGGCCGCGGTATTCCGCCGGGCGGGTGTATTGGGGATACTCCAGCAGGCCCGCAGCCGAAAAGCTCTCATCCTGCGCCGATGCCTCGCTGCCCAGTACCCCTTGAACCAAACGCGACACGCAATCGATCAGCACCATAGCGCCCAGTTCGCCGCCGGTGAGCACAAAATCGCCAATGGAAATTTCATCGTCGATGCAGGTATCGATCACCCGCTGATCGATACCCTCATAGTGCCCGCACACCAGCACCAAGTGCTCCTGCTGCGCCAGTTCTTCTGCCACGCGCTGGGTAAAGGGGCGCCCCTGCGGGGTCAGATAAATCCTTTTACAGGGCCCCTCCCCGGCCGCATGGGCAATGGCGTCCATCAAGGGCTGAGGGGTCATCACCATGCCCGCGCCTCCGCCAAAGGGGTAATCATCCACCCGTTTATGCTTATCCTGGCTAAAGGTGCGGATATCGTGCAACGCCACGGTCAAAAGCCCGTTCTTCTGCGCGCGGCCCAAGATGCTGGCGTCCATCACCGGCGAAAACATCTCCGGGAATAGGGTCAGCACGTCAATACGCACCGGCGTCCACCTCCATCAGCCCTTCCCTGCGCACGGTGATCATTCCTTTTTCGATGTCCACTGCGAGGATCAGCGTTTTGAGCGCCGGCAGCATATAGGCCTGCTTCTTGCCCTTGATCATATACACATCGTTGGCGCCGGTCTGGATCACCTCATCCAGCACGCCGATGGCCGTACCCGTTTCGTCTACGACCTGGCAACCCTCCAGATCGCAGATAAAATAGCGCCCCTCCGGCAGCTTGACCGCCTGCGAACGGTCGATATAGAGCAGCTGATCGCGCAGGGCCTCCGCGGCGTTCCGATCCTCCACGCCCGCCAGGCGCAGATAGCAAAACCCCTCATGCACCCGCACGCCCTGCACCGGATAGACCGCGTAATCCTTCCCCTGCGCTATGCGCACCTCTTTCAGGTCGTAAAACCGGTCGGGATCGTCGGTTATGGGGCGCACCTTCAGCTCGCCTTTGATGCCCTGGGGCTTTAGCACCTGCCCTACTACCATGTATTGCTGCATTGCCTATCTCCTTTATAAAAAATAGCAGGATAATATGCGCCTGCGTGCGCGAGTAATAAAGTTTATTCTTTCTATTTACACTAGCCTGCTACTTCGTAATAAAAAGACGGGGCCCTTTTGCAGCCCCGTCCCTTTAGATAATCTCTACCAATACGCGCTTTTTTTCCTTGACGGTAGCCGCCTTGACAACAGCGCGGATGGCCTTGGCGATCCGTCCCTGTTTCCCGATGATTTTACCGGTATCTTCCGGCGCAACCCGGAGTTCGATGACGACGCTGGTCTCGTTTTCCACTTCCCGCACGTCCACCTGCTCCGGATGATCCACCAGGGACTGCGCAATATAACGAACCAATTCTGTCATGCTCATCCCCCATTCCTACGGCCGCTTGTAAAGCGCGCCCGTCTTATTCAATTACGCCGGCTTTCTTGAGCAGCGTGCGCACGGTCTGCGTGGGCTGCGCGCCGTTTTTCAGCCACTGGGTAGCCTTTTCGCTGTCGATCTTGATCTCAACCGGCTCGACCAGCGGATTGTAGTAGCCGATATCTTCAATGTTGCGGCCATCGCGCGGGGAGCGGGAATCCGCAACCACAATGCGATAGAAAGGAGCCTTTTTTGCGCCCATCCTGCTCAAACGAATTTTAACCATGATTCATTCCTCCAAAAAATAAATGTTCTTTATCCAAAAGCAATGCCTGCTTTAGAAACGCGTTAAAACGGAAGCCCGCGGAACTTGCGGCGCTTGCCGCCCATCCCGCCGAACTGCTTCATCATCTTTTTGATCCCGTCAAACTGCTTGAGCAGCTGGTTGACCTGCTGCACCGTGCAGCCGCTGCCCGCGGCAATACGCTTTTTGCGGCTGGCGCCCAGTATCTCGGGCTGGCGGCGCTCCTGCGGCGTCATCGAGCGGATGATAGCCTCCATACGGTACATCTGCCGCTCGTCCACATCATCCGCATTAACCTTGTTGGCAAGGCCTCCCGGCAGTTTTTTGATCAGATCCGCCACGCCGCCCATCTTTCTGACCTGCTGGAACTGCTCCAGAAAATCCTCCAGGTCAAACTGCTGGGTGCGCAGCTTTTTCTCCATTTTAATAGCCTGTTCCTCATCGAAGTTAGCCTGCGCCTGTTCGATAAGGGAGAGCATATCGCCCATGCCCAAGATGCGGTTGGCCATCCGGTCGGGATAAAAAGGCTCAAAATCTTCCAGCTTTTCTCCCACGCCGCAGAATTTGATGGGTTTGCCCGTCACCGCGCGCA
Source organism: Luoshenia tenuis (assembly GCF_014384745.1). Classification (NCBI taxonomy): domain Bacteria; kingdom Bacillati; phylum Bacillota; class Clostridia; order Christensenellales; family Christensenellaceae; genus Luoshenia; species Luoshenia tenuis. Next base: position 142,908 of record NZ_JACRSO010000006.1, on the reverse strand, counting down.
AAGACAGCGCCGCGCCGCCCCGGGTGTCGCCGTCCAGCTTGGTCAAAATAACGCTATCCACGCCCACCTGCTCGTTGAACGAAGAGGCGACGTTTACGGCCTCCTGGCCCGTCATGGCGTCCAGCACCAGCATGACCTCATGCACGCCTACCGCCTGGCGAATCGCCTTGACCTCGTCCATCATCGCCTGGTCGATCTGCAGCCGGCCGGCGGTATCGATGATCAGCGTATCATATAGCAGGCGCTGGCACTCCGCCTTGGCGCCCTGGGCGATCTTTACCGGCTGGCCCTGTCCCTGCTCAAATACCGGCACGCCAGCCTTCTCGGCCACGATCTTCAACTGATCGATCGCCGCGGGGCGGTACACGTCGCAAGCGGCGATCAGGGGCTTTTTTCCCTGCTTTTTCAGGTTTAACCCCAGCTTGGCCGCCATCGTGGTCTTACCTGCGCCCTGCAGGCCGACCAGCATGATTACCGTTGGCGGCGCGGAAGCATAATTGATGCGGGCCTGCGTTTTGCCCATCAGCGCCGTGAGCTCTTCGTTAACGATCTTAATGACCTGCTGCCCCGGCGTAAGGCTGGAGAGCACTTCGCCGCCCACCGCGCGCTCGGAAACCTTTTTAACAAAGTCTTTAACGACCAGATAGTTTACATCCGCCTCCAGCAGGGCCAGCCGCACCTCGCGCATCGCCGCTTTGACGTCCGCCTCGCTGAGCTTTCCCCGGCCGGAGAGCTTTTTCATTACATTTTGAAGTTTTTCACTCAAACCCTCAAAGGCCATATTCCGCCTCCCAAACGTCCATCCAATCCTTTAACTGCGCCTTAACCGCGCGCAGTGCCTGCGCGCTTTGCGCCGTCTGCGGTATGCTTTCCACCGCCTCGTCCAGCGCCGTTAGCCGTTGGCGGATATCCAGCACGCGGCCCAGCAGCCCCAGGCGTTTTTCCGCATCTTCCAACAGGTTCTCTCCCCTGTGGATGGCGTCATACACACCCTGGCGGCTGATGCCCGAAAGCTCTGCCACTTCAGCCAGAGAAAAATCCTGGTCGTAATGCAGCTCCAGGGCCGTGCGCTGGCGCTCGGTTAAAAAAGCGCCGTATAACTGCAATAATAATGAGACACGCAACCGTTGTTCCATCGCATCTCCTCATTCTAAGCAAAAGACTGTAAAGGTTAAAACCTTTACAGTCCTATTATAGCGTTTTTCCGCAAGCTGTCAAGCAAATTTTAGAACAATGCCTCGGCAAATCCCCTAGGGTCAAAGGGCTGCAGATCGTCGATCCCCTCGCCCACGCCCACAAAGCAGACCGGAAGCCCTAATTCGCTGCGGATGGCCAGTACCACGCCGCCCCGTGCGCTGCCGTCCAGCTTGGTGAGGATGATGCCATCCAGCTTGGCTACTTCGCTAAACACCTTGGCCTGCTGCACCGCGTTTTGCCCCGTAGTCGCGTCCAGCACCAAATACGCGGTATAGTCCGCCTCCGGATAGCCTCGTTCGATCACCCGGTTGATCTTGCGCAGCTCCTCCATCAGGTTTTTCTTGTTATGCAGCCGCCCTGCGGTATCGATGATCAGCAGCTCGGTTCCGCGGGCCTTGGCCGCCTCCAGCGCATCATAAACCACCGCCGCAGGGTCCGCCCCCTCCTGATGACGGATCAAGGACACGCCCGCCCGCTGGGCCCATACGGCCAGCTGCTCTGCCGCCGCCGCGCGAAAGGTATCGGCCGCCGCCAACAGTACCTTTTTGCCTTCCCGGGTGTATTTATTGGCCAGCTTGCCGATCGCCGTGGTCTTGCCTACGCCGTTGACGCCTACCACCAGCAGAATCTGCGGGCCGCTGTGCTGATCCAGCCCTACCGGCTCGTCGCCCAGCAGTTCGATGATGATCTCGCGCAAAAGGCCCTTCACTTTCTCCGGATCGCCGATCTTTTGCGCCTTTACCTTAGCTTTAAGCTCCTCAATGATCTTGAGCGAGGTGCTCACCCCCACATCCGCCGCGATCAGCAGATCGGTCAGCTCCTCAAAAAATTCGTCGTCGATCTCCCGGTAATAGGAGATCAGCTCCTCCACGCGCTGTGAAAAATTATCCCGCGTTTTGGTCAACGCCTGTTTTAGGCGCGAAAATAGTCCTTTGGATTCTGCCACAGGTCGTTCCTCCCCTCTTTAGTCCTATACAGCCGCCTCGCCGGCCGGTTCCATCCGCACGCTGAGCATGCGGGATACGCCCTTTTCCTCCATTGCGATGCCGTAAAGCGCGTCCGCCGCCTCCATGGTGCCCTTGCGGTGGGTAATGACCACGAACTGCGTTTTATGCGCGTACTCGTGCAGGAACTGGGCAAAATGCACCACGTTGGCCTCGTCTAGCGCCGCCTCGATCTCGTCGAGAATGCAAAACGGCGTGGGTTTGAGCCGCAGCATGGCAAAGAGAATCGCAATAGCCGTCAGCGCCTTTTCCCCGCCCGAAAGCAGCGAGAGCATCTGCAGCTTTTTGCCCGGCGGCTGGGCTACGACTTCGATACCGCACTCCAGCAGGTTCTCTTCATCCAGCAGCCGCAGTTCGGCCTGTCCGCCGCCAAACAGCTGCGAAAAGATCTCCTTAAAGTTCTCATTAATGATGGCGAAGCGCTCCTTAAACTGCACGGCCATCTTTTTTTGCAGCTCCTCGATGATGCCGATCAGATCCTCTTTAGCCGCCTGAAGGTCCTGTAGCTGGGCATTCATAAACTCATAGCGCTGGGATACCTGCTTATAATCTTCAATGGCGTTGACGTTGACGTCGCCCAGCTCTCGGATGCGGCCCCTCAGCTCGCCCGCCTGGTTGTTGCACTGCGCCAGGCTCATCCCCTCCCGGCGGTATTCCTGCGCGGTGCCATAGGTCAAACCATACTCATCCCAAATGCGCTTTTGCAGGTTTTCCATCTCCAGCTCCGCGCGCGTTTTTTGTACGTCGATGCGGTGCTGGCGCTCCAGCACGGCGGCCTGCTCGCTTTGCAGTTGTTCCCGCCTGGCCTCCAGGGTTGCGGCGCGCTCTTGCTTTTGTGTGCGCAGGGCCTGCTTTTCGCCCAGCTCCGCCTGCAGTGCATCCATCGCTCCGCGCTCAACTGCCAGTTCGTCCTTTAACTTTTCCTGCCGGCCTCTGGCGTCCAGCAATTCGCGCTGCATGCGCGCCACATCTTCCTCTGCCCGGGCCACCTCGGTTTCCAGCCGCGCGATATCCCGCCCAATGCGGTCGATATCCCGCACATCGGCATGGTACTCCTTCTCCCAGGCTGCCAGCTGCACCTGCAGCGCCGTGGACTGCTCCTGCAACGCCGCCCGGTCCTGGCGCAGGGCGCTAAGCTGCTCCTGCGTCTGGGTCATATCCTCTTGAGAGGAGGAAGTGTTGCCTTCGATATTCTGCTCCATCTGGGCGATTTGCGCCAGTTCGCTTTCGATATCCAGCAATGTCTCGCCCAACTGCGCCGCCTCCTGGCGGAAGCGGGCCGCCTGGTTAGCCCTCTCCTGCCGGTTCTGGGCCAGGATGCTGCAGCGTTCGTTTTCCCGGGCAATATCCACTTCCAGCGCGTTCAGGTCAGCGCGCAACGCCAAGCTCTCCTGCGATAGCGCTTCGCTCTGCTGCTGCAGTTGTGCCACCCGCTCGCGCTTTTGAAGGATCTCATTTTTAAGCGCATCCAGCTTGCCCTTGCCCTCTTCCAACTCTCGCGCCCGGCTCAAAATACCGGTCGCCTTGCCGCGGAAGCTGCCGCCTGTCATCGATCCGCCGGCATTAAACAGGTCGCCGTCCAGCGTCACGATGCGGAAAGCCGAACGGTTGACTTTGGAAAGTGCAATGCCAGCCTCCATATTCTCCACCACCACGGTGCGCCCCAGCAGGTATTCCATTACATTGCGGTACCGTCCATCAAAGCTGACCAGCTCGCTGGCAACTCCAATACAGCCCGGCTGTGAAAGCGTCTGGCGCTCCCGCGGGTTCAGGGTGCGCGGCACCATAGAGCTGACCGGTAAAAAGGTCGCCCGGCCGGTCTGTGTGCGCTTTAGGTATTCGATCATCTTTTTGGCGGCCTGCTCGTCCGGAGTAACGATGTTTTGCAGCGCGGGGCCCAGGACCATTTCAATTGCCCGCTCGATTCTGGCTGGCACGTGCATCAGCTCCGCTACCACGCCACAGATGCACTGGCCCAGCGCCTCATTCTTGGCGCAGGCGCTTAGAATACTGCGCACGCTGGGTTGAAAACCCTCATGCTCCCGCTTCATCTGCATAAGCAGCTCGATGCGGGAACGCAGGCTCTGCCAATCCGCCTCGCTGCGGCGCACCTCGTTTTGCGCCTGGGCCTGCTGCCCCTCCAGCGCTTGGCTCTGGGCCGCATTTTTTTCTATTCTTTCAGTATAAGCGGCTTTATCCGCCAGCAGCGCTTGGCCCTGCTGGCGCGCCTGCGCCAATTCATCGGCAAAGGTATGCTGCTGCTGGGCGGCGCTTTCGCCTTCGCGCTCCATTTCCGCTATGCGGTTCTTAGCGTTTTGCTGCAATGCCGTCAAGTGTGTTTTTCGGCTACGGATATCCGAAAGGCGGTTCAGCGTATCGATCACCCGGGCCTTGGAGGCTTCGATCTCGCCCTCCTTCTCCCCGATCTGCCGGTCCGCCTGGCCGATCTTTTCCTCCAGTGCCTGCCACTCGCCCTTTAAGCGGAGGATCTCCTTTTCCCGCACCTCGACGGCGGAGCGGTTGCCCGCCGTCTGCTCCCTCAGGTTTTGTAGCAGCTGCGCATCCTCCGCGCGCTTGTTCTCAACGCGCCGCATTTCGGCCCGCAGATGCTCTTCTTTTTCCGCCTCCAGCCGCTGTTCGCCTTCGGTACGCTCCAGCTCTGTGCCAGCCTGGGCGCTTTTAGCGTGCAGCGCATCCAGCTGCGCTTCCAGCGCGTGTAGTTCCTCTTGCAGCACGCCCCGCTGGGCGCTGACCTGGGCCTCTTCCTCACCCTGGGCCTCGGCCTGGTTTCCCATATCCTGCAGGCTCTGTTCGTAGCCGGAGATACGCTCTGTCAGCCGCTCGTTCTGCAGCAAAAACGCGTTCAGATCAGCCAATCGCAGCTGGTCGCGCAGCTCTAAATAGACCCTTGCCGTTTCACTCTGTTCTTTTAGCGGGCCGATCTGGATCTCCAGCTCCTGCACGATATCCTCGATGCGCGCCATATTCTGTTGGGTGTGGTCCAGCTTGCGCGCCGCCTCTTCCTTGCGTGCCTTATACTTCATCACTCCGGCCGCCTCTTCAAATACCTGGCGGCGGTCCTCCGGCTTGGCGGAAAGGATCTCGTCCACCTTGCCCTGTCCTACAACGGAGTACCCCTCCCGGCCAGAACCGGTATCGCGGAACAGTTCCACAATATCCTTTAAGCGGCAGGCGTTTTTATTGATAAAATACTCGCCCTCTCCAGAGCGATAGACCCGGCGCATAATAGTGACCTCGGTATAGTCGATATCCAGCCCTCGGTCCTCGTTATCAAAGGTCAGTGCCACCTCGCAATAGCCAAGGGGTTTGCGCTTCTCCGTCCCGCTGAAGATCACGTCTTCCATCTTGCCGCCGCGCAGGGACTTGGCGCTCTGCTCGCCCAGCACCCAGCGCACCGCATCGCCAATGTTACTTTTGCCAGAGCCGTTAGGCCCTACAATCCCGGTGATCCCGCGCTCAAATTGGATTTCAATCCGGTCCGGAAAGGACTTAAAACCGTATATCTCCAGCTTTTTTAAAAACATAAGAGTCTCTCTACTCCTCATAGCTTATGCATTTTATTATAACATAGCATCATGTATCATAACGTTTTTATGCTCTACAGCATAATGTTGTAATCTCGTACCTGTTCAACTTTCTGCCGGCAGGTGCAATAAATGGCCCCCGGCGGCTTAATTGCTCCATACTAATTAACGGCCCGCCACCTTTTCCGATTTGGAAAAGCATTGGACATGTTTTTAAATTTTAGCATAACAAATGTTATTTTTCAATGTTTACCATGAGTGCGCGCGTATACCTGCCCAGATTTGCCCATAAACGTTCATTAAATAAATTCTTGTGGAGCTATTAAGGCATTTGCATATGCGCCCTGCATAACACAAACCGCCCAGGCTTTTACAAGCCCGGGCGGCAATCCCTTATCTTACCTTGGCCCTAATATTAGTTTTGAAGAAACTCTTTAAAAAAGTTACACTCCTCGTCATTGCACAGTTTTGCATCCGCGGACCGCATATTGCAGTGGAAAACATGACCTAGTACGTGATCAGTATCCCCATAGTATCGGTATATAAAAGGTACGTCACACTGTGCTAGCTTTGCTGCCAAAATAGGTGCCTGCTCCTTAACAAAATCGCCAGTGCATGTCATTAAAAAAGTAGGCGGATAATTTCCGGTCACATGGTTCAATACATTAATCAATTCAATTTCTTTTGGGGAACCCCTCTGTGGTAGGAATTCTTGTATTAAGGTTTGCGTTTCATCCCGTTCCCCTTCAGCCAGCGTGATACGGTAAACGCCACAATTAAGCGCAATCGCCGTAGGAGAAAAACCCGTGGGCGGCTTAAAATCGTATTCTGCTGCATAATCTGCATTTGTACATATACCACAGTATAACCCTAAATTATGAGCGCCTGCAGAGTCACCCACAGCAAAAACATGTTTCACATCAAAACCATACTGCAGCGCATTATCCAGCACCCAGGTAAATACTGAATTTGTATCTTCCAACGAACTCGGATATTTGAATTCCGGCGCTAGACGATAGGTAAAGTTAACCACGGCAAAACCACGTTGAGCCAAATTCATGCAGTAATATTGATATCTTTCTTTATCGCCATAAACCCATCCACCGCCGTGAACGCTGACAATAACGGGCAGCACTTTTCCAACAGCTGCTTTTGGGCGATAAACATCCAGAGACTGTGAGGTCGGATCCTCCCCATACACAATATCATCATAGCGGACGATATCATCCGGCGTAATTAAGCCGGCATCCCGAATATCATCTGATTCTTTAAATTGTTTCCTAATCTTATCAGTTATCTGAGACATACACTTCAGCTCCTTTTTTTAATAATGCTCCACGTCGCTTTTAAAGATCCGAAAATATAAATTATCTGATGTTCGCCACGCCGATATCTGATAACATCATTATAAACATGGTGTAAGTACATCGCCTACCAATTTTTGCACGAATACGACTAAATTTTCTCCTTTTGATCTCGCTATTTAATAAGATCATCTTTCTTGTCAGACGCATGTAATTGTCTACGGTACTGCAAAGGTGATACACCATAGAATTTTTTAAATGCAAAGGCAAATCGCCTTTCTTCTGTAAAGCCGTTATCCAGTGCAATATCTACAATACGCTTATCCGTATCTCGCAACTCTTTTATTGCTTTTTCTAACCGATATCGCGTTATATGTTCTGTAAAAGTTATACCTGTGCATTGTTTGAAATAACGCGAAAAATACTGTTGAGACAAGTAGAACTGATTTGCAACATCTGCCTGAGCGAGAGGCAATTGATAGTGTTCTTCCACATAAACCAAAATGTCCTTTAACGGCTGTATATTCTGACGTTTGACAATGGCGGTCTGATCTTTTCGAGAAACTATGCCTTCTTCATACATATAGTAGAGTAATTGCAGCAATAATCCCTTAACATAAAGATATTCTTGCGGGCGGTGTTCCTTTTTCTCAGCATACGCAGAAAGCCAAAGCATAATATCTCTAATCTCCGGCTTGGTCTGTCTTTTATTATTGGTAAACCATAGTGTCCCGTACTCAGGGAAATTTTCCATAATAAAACGGTTATGGATCAATAGAACAACTGCAGATATCGCCTCTTCCCTGGAATGTTCAAACTCGCATGTCACATGATGCACACTTTCCGAATTTGTAACAATCAATCTCCCGGCTTCAGATTGAATGCATTCTCCATCAATATAATGGTGTGGATTTCCTTCTAAAATATAGGCGATCTCCAGCTCTTCATGCCAATGACTATTTATTGCATAATAATCATTTACTGCAGAAAAACGAACGTTTGCGATATAAAAAGGTTCCTCTTTCAGATATTCAATAACCTGGTGTTTGGGCACCGCTTCCCTCATGGCTGTCTCCTTCAAAATGCACAAGGCTGCATTCTAAAAGCCCTGTAATATGCAACTGAATTACCTAAAAAATTTTCAGCAAACAGGTAGTTGTTCAACAAATGGCGCTATGACTGGAACGGATACTAAAACAAATTGCCGGCACTCAAGCCATTATTTTCTATAGATTTACCCCTTCAGGCACTCTAGTGCTTCAGCAGCCGCAGCCTGCTCCGCTTCCTTTTTACTGCCGCCCTGCCCAAGGCCCAGGCGCTGTCCGTCCGCCTCCACCGCAGCGGTAAAGACCGGGCGGTGGCTGGGGCCTTCGCTTGAAAGGATCACATACTCCGGATCGCCCCTTTGCAGCTGTTTAAGCCGCTCTTGCAGCTGGGTCTTACAATCCTGATTTTCGCCGTTTAGCGCTGTGATCAGCAGCGGACCTACGGCACGCAGCACAAAATCTTTGGCAAAATCAAACCCCGCATCCTGATATAAAGCGCCCACTAAGGCTTCAAACGCGTCTGAAAGGATGGAGTTTTTCTCCCGTCCATGGGTCAGCTCTTCGCCCCTGCCTAAATACAGCAGCTCACCCAGCCTGATCTGCCGCGCACACCCGGCCAGCGCCGCCTCGCACACGCTCTGCGCCCGTGCCTGGGTCATCTGCCCCTCGGGAAGCGGCGGGATATGGTTATACAGCCAATCGCTCACCGCCAGTTCCACCACGGCGTCGCCAAGGTATTCCAGCCGTTCGTTATGCGGCCAATCCTCCGGCCGGCCTGCATAGGAGGAATGCGTCAGCGCAGAGCGCAGCAGCTGCCTGTCTAAAAAGCGATGGCCGATATCCGCTTCAAATTGTTCTTTGGTATACGCCATTTTTCCTCATCCCTATAGCACAATAGCACGATCAAGGCCCGGGGGCATAATCCCCGGGCCCGCCCGAATTCGTTGTAATTAAGAGTGCTGCTCGATAAACGTGACGATATCGGCAACCGTCTTCATGCTCTCCAGCTCTTCATCCGCGATCTCCAGGTCGTACTCCTGCTCCAGATCCATGACCAGCTCCACCAGGTCCAGAGAATCGGCCTTCAGATCTTCGATCAGGCGGGATTCCATGTTGATCTTGGAAGCATCAATATCCAGCTGTTTAGCGATCCTCGTAGCTACTTTCTCAAATACCATTTTCAGCACCTCATCCTTCAAAATCTATTCTCTATCTCTATGCCTGTCCTTTACACGTCCCGCGTAAAGGCCGCGCCTGCGCGCGCAATCCCCTCGCGGACTTTGCCGCTCAGGTCGTTTTGACTAAATTCCCGCGCCTGGCGGATCGCGCTGCAAAAGGCCTTTGCATTTGAACTGCCGTGCGCCTTGATCACGCACTTATTCAGCCCCAGCAGCGGGGCGCCGCCATATTCGGTATAATCCATGGATTTTTTAAAGCTGGCAAAGCGTTTTTTCAGCCCTAGTGCTAGTATACTGGAAAACTTCGTCGCCATCAATTCTTTTTTTAGCATGGTAAACATGGTGCTGGCCAAGCCCTCCATGAACTTGAGCACCACGTTGCCCACAAACGCATCGCAGACCAGCACGTCCGCATTTCCCTCCGGAATATCCCGCGCTTCCACATTGCCGATGAAGTTGATGGGCATCTTTTGAAGCTCCTGATAGACCGTTCGGGTCAGCTCGTTGCCCTTCTCCTCCTCCGCGCCGATATTGATCAACCCCACGCGGGGATTCTCTTTGCCCGCTACTTCCTGCATATAAATGCTGCCCATCATGGCAAACTGCTGCAGGTTAACGGGCTTGCAGTCCACATTCGCCCCGCAATCGATCAGCATAAAGGGATCCCGCGCCGTAGGCAAAATAGGCGCCAGCGCCGGGCGGTGTACGCCGGGCACGGTATGGACGATCAGTATACCCGCGGTGAGCAGCGCACCCGTACTGCCTGCTGAGATAAACGCGTCTCCCTCACCGCCGGCCAAAAGCCGCATACCTACCACCATTGAGCTGTCCTTTTTCTGGCGGACGGCGCGCACGGGCACCTCGCCCGTCTCGATCACCTGAGAGGCAAATACGGTTTTGAGCCTTCCTTCAGGATATGACATCCCCTCAAGCGCCTTTTCCAGCGCCTCCTGCTGGCCCACCAGCGTGATCTCGATATCCTCAAACCTGCTCAGCGCTTCGACGCTGCCCTTGACAACCTCACCCGGAGCATGATCGCCGCCCATCGCATCGATGATAATTTTAACCATTGTTCCCCTCCTATCAGATGATCCGCTCCCAATTACCGGGCTCCACCGATACGGTGCGCACCCGGGCTAAAAACTGGGCAAAGCCCACCTCCACCTCTGTCCGCGGCAGGTTGCCCCGCTGCAGCGCCTCATCCTCAAGCGCCAGCACGCGCGTATAAAAGGCAAAACCTAAATTAGCCAGTTCTGCCTTGCGCGGCGCCAAGTCGTCCTCCGCCAGCATATCAAAAAGCAGATCCTCACAGCATCCGTATGCGCCGCAAAATTCAAACATAGCAAAAAGCCGCATCAGGCTGGGATAATCCAGCACGGCCACCGGGATCTCACTGCCCCGGCGCAGCAGATAATCCCGCTCCTCTGTAAGAGAGGTATCCCTTTCAAAGAGCAGGAGCAGCATACAAAAGGCCTTGGTCCGCAGCTGTTCGGCCCGCAGGGTCTCCCTGCGGCGCTGCAGCACACTGGCATAAGCCTCCAAAATCTTGGCGGCAATATTGGTCTTAAGCGGCTGAATATTCTGCGAGCCATCGTTTACCATCTGGATCAGGTTGGTATAGGATAAACCCTCCATCGTCTGAAGGTCCAGGTTCAGCAGTTCCACCGCCGTCTTTTCCACCAAGGCCTGCGCCTCGTCCAATTGATCTTTTTTGGTCAGCCCGGCTACCTTTTCCAAAAACGCTTCCATCTGGGAAAGCATGCGCAGTATGGTATCGTTTTCGTACATGTCCCCTCCAAGCGTCCTCCCTTAGCCCCTATTCCTGGCGCAGTCCCTCGCGGTTATGCACAACGTCCTCCAGCTCTTTATCCAAAAAGTTCTGTAATTGCGCCAGTACATCGTCCGCATAGACCTTGGCGCCCATTTGCACCTCCTGGGCGTTCTGCTGGGCGTTAGCCAAAACCTGCTCCGCCTGGGCATACGCGCCTCGGGTAATCTCATGGTCGTTGATGATCGCGCTCAGCTTCTCCTGTGCGCCGGAGAGCATATTGTCGCACTCCTGCTGGGCATCGTAGAGCAGTTGGTTGCGCTGCTCGACGATATAGCGCGCCTCTTTAATATCTTCGGGCAGGTTCTCGCGGATCTCCTCTAAAATCTCCAGGCATTTTTCCCGGTCTACCAATACACGGCTGGTTAACGGCATGCTGGAGCCCTTGCCCAGCTCTGCCTCCAAATAATCTAACAAAGAATGAATGTTCATCTTTACGCCTCCTACTTTATAATCACTCAAAACTGAGGTAATACGCTTATTTATTTTCTGAGCCGCCGGCTCACCCGGTCGACGATCTGCGAAGGGACAAAGGGCCTCAAGTCCCTGCCATAAGAACCGACCTCGCGCACGATGCTGGAGCTTAAAAAGGAATACTGCGGCTGCGACATCATAAATAGCGTCTCCACATCCGGCGCCATCTCGTTGTTCAAGGTTGCGATCTGCAACTCATATTCAAAGTCTGAAACTGCGCGCAGACCCCGCAGGATCACACTCGCCTTTTTCGACTTGGCATAGTCCACCAGCAGGCCGTCAAAGGCGTCTACCGTTACGTGATCCAAGCCGGTCACCGCGTCCCGGATCATCTCCATACGCTCCTGCACCGAAAATACAGGCTTTTTGCTGGCGTTGACCAGTACCGCCACGATGACCTCGTCAAAGATATCGTGCGCGCGGCAGATCAGATCCAGATGTCCCAGCGTCAACGGATCAAAACTTCCCGGATAAACACAAGTCCTCATGGTGTTACTTTCCTCTTGATCAAAGATACCGCCGTATCGCCATAGCGGCGCTTATCGGTAAGCTCGAACGCATCGTTTAGCAAAAGCGTATATTCCGCATCGTGCTCCGCTACGATCAGCGCATCCGGCGCAAGCAAATTTTCTTCATACAATGCCTCGATCGCCGGGGTATAAAGCCCTTTGGCATATGGCGGGTCCAAAAACACGATATCGAACTGGTACCCCTGCGTGTGCAAAAGAGTCAGTGCTTGTCCCCATTCCCGCTGCAGCAGCACGCACTCATCTTCTACGCCCAGCGCGTGGATATTGGCGCGCGCGGCGGCAATGGCCTTGGCATCGCGGTCCACCAAAGTAGCCCGCGCGGCACCCCGGCTAAGGGCTTCCAGCGCCAGCGCACCGGATCCGCAAAACAGATCCAGCACCCTGGCCTCGGGCAGATAGGGCAAAAGTATAGAAAATACCGCCTCTTTGACCCGGTCCGTGGTGGGGCGCGTATCCCGCCCCTGTGGCGCCGTCAGCTTACGGCTGCCAAAACGGCCTGCAATTATGCGCAGCAAAAGTATAGCACCATCCTTATATCATAACATACCCTGCAGGGAATCCACAAGCTAGCCCGCCGTCTGCGCCCGGGCCTTTTCCTCCTCCAGGGAAGGATGCTCTTTTCTGAACCTGCGCCCGCCGGTATAATAGGCGATCGCATAGCTCAGCGGCAATATCAGCGACAGGGGCAAAAAAGCATAGGCCGCCATCACATCGTCGATCACAAAGCCAAACAGCAGCAGGTAAGGGTTTAGCAGGATGCGGCAGATCGGATCGAACACCGCAAACGCACTGGGCACGCCGGAAAAGAGTAACGCCAAAAGTGCGAACAACACCGGCGGCGCAAATGAAACAAAGCCGATGAGAAATCCCTTACTGGGCTTAAAACAGTGCTCTGCCTCCTCCGGCGTAGGCTGATAAGCTTGTCCGCCCGCATTTAAGGTTTTGCGCTCGATCATCAGATTATACGACATATCCGCAAACCCTTTTTTGCGTGCCCGTACCACAAAAAGCGCAATGACCGCCACCGGCAGCCAGATCATAAAGATCGAACGGAAGATGGTATTGCCTACCATATCATCCTCCGTCACGCCAATGGCCTGAAAGATCATGCCCATCATGGCCAGCAGCACCAGCACCAGCGCCATATAAAACAAAAAGTTCTTACCGCAGACTTTCCACTTATCCATTTATTTCCTCCTCGTCTTGCCCGCAGGAGATGATACGGTTTTCATCCACCAGGTAATCCACCTGTGCGTCATGGGGCTCATGGGGAATCTCGTCAAAGATCTGCAGGTCAAAACATAAGCCGATCTTGGTGCAATCCTCGCGCAAGCGCGGCAGAAAACGGTCGTAATACCCGCCGCCATACCCCAATCTGCGCCCAGCCCGGTCAAAGGCAAGCCCCGGCAGCAGAATTACATCGATCTTTTGGGGCGGCAGCTGCGGCGCGTGTTTAGAGGGTTCCTCAATACCATAAGAACCCCGAACCAATGTGTCGCCGCTGCGGAAGATGCGCGCGCTAAGCGCCCGCTCTTTTTCCATCCTGGGCAACAGCACCTCGCATCCCTGCTCGCGAAGGGCGGCGATCAGGCTACCCGTTTCTACCTCGCTGCCCGTGCTGCAGTAGCTCAGCACACATTTGCCCGGGCCGCACAGGCCGCTATCCAGCAAACGCTGGGCAATTTTCTCGCTGGCTAGCGCCCTGGCCCCCGCGTCCAACGCCCCTCGCAGGCGCTTCATCTCCTGACGCAGGCCCAGCTTTTTGTATTCCGCCTCCATCGGCGTATCCATGCTCCCTTTCACTCCCCATAATAAACGCGCGGCACCCGTTTGCCTATATTACACAGGATCTCATAGGATATGGTCCCGCAAAGCTGCGCCATCTCTTCGGCGTTAAGGCGCTGTGCGCCCTGCTGCCCTAAGAGAACGGCCTCATCCCCGACCTTAACGCTTGGAATATCCGTCACATCTACCATGCATTGATCCATACACACCCGGCCGATGACCGGCGCGCGCTGCCCGCCGATCAACACAAAACCCGTATTGCTCAGCAGCCGGTTATACCCATCGGCATAGCCCACCGGAAGGGTCGCCACCCGCCGTGGGGTCTTGGCTGTATAAATGCCATTATAACTGATGCGCTCCCCCGCGTGCAAGTCGTGGATAAAGGCCACCTCGCTGCGCCAGGTGAGCGCCGGTTTAAATACGGTCCCTTCGGGCGGTTCTACCGGTGGATAGCCGTACAGGCCGATGCCAGCCCGAACCATATCGTAATCAAACTGAGCAAACCGCAGGATGCCCGCCGTGTTGCAGGCGTGCACAATGGGGGCAAAGCCCCTGGCCCTAACCTGGGCTACCGCCTGCGCCATGCGCTGCGCCTGCGTCAGGGTATAGTCTTCCTGCGCGCCGTCCGCATCTGCAAAGTGGGTAAACATGCCTTCCAGCTCGATATGCGGGCACGCCTGTAGCGCGTCCAGCCACTCTTCAAGCGCTTTACCCGGCAGGATACCTAACCGGTTCATGCCGGTTTCCACCTTCAGGTGTATTTTAGCCCGGCGGCCCGCCGCCCTAGCCGCAGTCTCCAGCACGGCCAGCGTCTCAATATCAAATACCGTCTGGCTGATATTCAACGCCGCCAGCTCTTGTGCCACATCCTCGCACCGGCTGCCCAGGATCAAAATCGGCGAAGTGATCCTAGCATCCCGCAGTTCAAATGCCTCTTCCGGTATCGCCACGCCTAGAAAAGCCGCCCCGTTTTTCAGCGCGGCCCGCGCCACCGGCACGGCGCCATGTCCATAGGCATCCGCCTTGACGATTGCCATCACCTTCGCACCCCCCGCCAAACGGCAAAAGGCGCGCATGTTATGCCCGATCGCTTCCAAATCCACCAAAGCCCTTGTCGGCCTCATATTACTCACCCCGTCATTGCGCCCGGGTCTGTTAGGCCTGGGTGACCGATTTTTCATCCAACAGCTGGATGCCTTTTCCCGCCTCGCGAATCATTTGCTCCGCCGCGGCCACGTCCTCCACCTTAAAGACGATCATCGCCTTATCCCCCGGCTTGCGCACAAAGGAATAGAGGTATTCCACGCTGATGTGCTTATCCTCCAGCAGCGCCAAAAGCTCTGCCAGGCCACCGGGATGATCCGGCACATAAACCGCCAGGAGCTCTGCCACGTTTATGGTGAACCCGCTGTTTTTCAAGATGTCCAAGGCCTTATCCGTATTATTTACGATGGCGCGCACGATGCCAAAATTCGTCGTATCCGAAATGGACAGCGTGATGATATCGATACACTCCTGCCCCAGCACGCGGGTCATCTTCGCCAGGCGCCCCGGCTTATTCTCCAAGAAAACAGAAAGCTGTTTAACCATAGGTTTCCCTCCGCTTTAAGTCTGTTTGATCTTAACCCTTCTTAATAAGTCCATTCTATCATAAAAAGCGGTTCATAAAAACCGCTTTTTATCTTTCGCCCCGATCGGCCATATTTCTTAATTGTAAATTATTCTCCCAGCTCGTATCCCTTCAAGAAGGCCTGCTGGTTCAGCGCGATGGTCTTGGGCGGCACGCATACCTCAACCGCCTTGAGCCATTCTTCCTTGGCAAAGGGCATACTGCGGGCCAAAACGCCCATCAGCACGCAGTTAAAGGCCCGCTGGTTCCCCAACTCGACCGCGATCTTAAACGCGTCAACCTTCGTCACCTTAACGCCATAGGCGGCAAATTGCTCCTCCAGTCCCTCCGGGTAGGCCATCTTGCCCATGATCACCGGCATCGGCGCGATCTCCTGATCGTTGACCACCAGCGCCCCGTCTTTTTTCAGATGGTTCAGCCAGCGGGCTGCCTCTAGCTTTTCCATGGCCAGGATGTAATCCGCCCCGCCCTCTTCGATCATCGGGGAGGCGATATTCTCGCCCATCCGCACATAGGTGACCACGCTGCCGCCGCGCTGGGCCATGCCGTGCACTTCGGACACCTTGGCGTCCAGCCCCATCTGCAGGGCCAGCTGCCCCAAGATCCGGCTGGCCAGAAGCGTGCCCTGGCCGCCGACGCCCACGATCAATATATCGAGATTTTTCATTCTCTATTCACCCGCCTTTTCAATTGCGCTAAAGGCGCACATCTGCACGCACAGTCCACAGCTATTGCACAGCGCCGGATTGATCCAAACGCCTTTATCCCGTTTTTCGATGGCCGGGCAGCCGATCTTCATGCAGGCGCGGCAATTGCGGCAGGCGTCGTTATTCACTCGCAGCGAGTGGGTCTGCTGCTTGGAAAGCAGGACGCAGGGCCGCCGGCAGATGATGACCGAGGGCGCCTTGCGCGCCGTCTCCTCCCGCAGGGCCTGCTCCAGCTCCTTCATATTGAAGGGATCCACCTCGCGCACGTGCTGTACGCCCACAGCCTGGCACAGCGCCTTCAAGTCCACCTGGTAGGTATCCTCCAGGCGGATGGTCTTGCCCGTAGCCGGATTGGGCTGGTGGCCGGTCATACCGGTGGTAGAATTATCCAGAATCAGTACAGTAGCATTGCCCTTGTTGTAAACGATGTCGATCAACCCCGTGATGCCGGAATGGATAAAGGTCGAGTCGCCGATCACCGCTACGGTATGCTCGGATACCGCTTCGCCGCCCGCTTTTTCCATGCCATGAGCCATACCGATGCTGGCGCCCATGCAAACGCAGGCATCCACCGCGCTCAGCGGCGCCATCGCCCCCAGGGTATAGCAGCCGATATCGCCGGTAACCGTTAATTTAAGCTTGTTGAGCACATAGAACGTAGCGCGGTGCGGGCAGCCCGGGCAAAGCACCGGGGGACGCTGGGGCAGTTCCACCGCGGGCGCTGCATCCATCTTGCGGCCCGCCAGCTTCTCTGCAACCTTGGCGGCCGTCAGCTCGCCCTGCCGGCCGAACAGGTCTTTTCCACCAGAAACGGAGATGCCTGCCGCGCGCAGCTGATCCTCAATAAAGGGCTCAAGCTCTTCGACCACATAGAGCTTTTCCACCTTTTGCGCAAACGCTTTTACCTGATCCATGGCGATGGGATAGACCATGCCCAGTTTGAGTACCGAGGCCTCGGGCATCGCCTCTTTGACGTACTGATAGGCCGTGCCATCCGTCACGATGCCAATCTTGCTGTCCCCCATCTCCACCCGGTTAAAGCCCAGCGAAGCGGCGTTTTGCGCCATCTTCTCCATGCGCGCCTCCACCACCAGGTGACGGGCGCGCGCCATGCCGGGCATCATCACGTATTTCATCGGGTCTTTCTGGAAGGGCTTGAGCGCTACCTGCTCCACCTCTCCCTGCTCCACCATGCTGCGGGCATGGGAAATACGCGTACACATGCGCAGTAAAATGGGCGTATCGTACTCTTCACTCAGCGCAAAGGCGCGCCGGGTAAAGTCTTTTGCCTCCTGGCTGTCCGCCGGCTCCAACATCGGGATATGGGCCGAACGGGCGTAAAAACGGCTGTCCTGCTCGTTTTGCGAGGAGTGCATCCCCGGGTCATCCGCCACCACGACCACCAGACCCGCATTCACCCCGGTGTAGGATACGGTAAACAGCGGGTCCGCCGCGACATTCAGGCCCACATGCTTCATGCAGCTCATCGCCCGGCCGCCGCCAAAGCTCGCCCCGCAGCTTACCTCCAGGGCCACCTTCTCATTGGGCGCCCATTCAACGTGGGGGCCCTCATACTTGGCCATGTTCTCCGTGATCTCGGTACTGGGCGTACCGGGATAGGAGGATACTACGCGCACACCCGCCTCATAGGCGCCGCGCGCAACCGCTTCGTTACCCAACATCAGCTTTTTCATATCGTCATCCTCACTTTAATTGCGTAAATCCGTCACCCGCTGCGCCTTGCCCATAAAGCGCTTCAGCGTCTCAGGCTCCACCAGGTTGATCTTAGCGTCCAGCCCCAGCATGACCCGCAGTTTACGCTTGATCTCCTCTTCCAGCTTCTCAAGGCCGCTGAAGCTCTCCAACAGCTTCCCATCGGCCACCTCCACATTGATCTCCAATACATCCAGATAATTTCTGCGCGAAACGATGATCTCGTAATGCGGGCCGACCTCGGGAATGGAGATCAGCACCTCTTCGATCTGGCTGGGGAATACGTTGACCCCGCGGATGATCAGCATGTCATCCGTGCGGCCCTCGATCTTAGCCAGTCGGGTGGTCAGCCGTCCGCAGGGGCAGGGCTCGCCCATCAGGTAAGAGATATCCTTGCTGCGGTAGCGCAGCATGGGGATGCCCTCTTTGCACAGCGTGGTGATGACCACCTCGCCCTTTGCGCCTTCCGGCAGCACCTCTCCGGTCTCCGGGTCGATGATCTCCACATAGAACAGATCCTCGTTGATATGCATCCCGTGCTTTTCCAGGCATTCGCCCGCAACGCCCGGGCCCATGACCTCGCTCATACCGTAGTTTTCGGTAGCCTGCATGTCCCAACGCCGCTCGATCTCCGCGCGCATGGACTCGGTCGAACCCTCGCCGCCGAACAGGCCGTATTTTAACGGAAGCTCCGCCGGGTTGGATCCAGCTTTTTCCGCAACTTCCGCCATATAAAGCGCGTAAGAGGGGGTGCTGACCAGCACCGTTGACCCAAAATCCCGCATGATCTTGATCTGCTTTTCGGTGTTGCCCGTGGACATGGGAATAACCGCCGCCCCCAGCTTCTCCAGCCCGTAATGCAGACCGAACCCGCCGGTAAACAGCCCGTAGCCAAAGGCGATCTGGGCGATATCGTTATCCGTAGCCCCGCCCTGGGCGGCAATACGCGCAATGGCGGTGGACCAGGTATCCAGATCTTTTTTTGTATAACCCACCACCGTGGAGCGGCCCGTGGTACCGCTGGAGGCGTGGATGCGCACGATCTCCTTCATCGGCACGGCAAACAGGCCATAGGGGTAATGATCCCGCAGGTCGTTCTTTACGGTAAACGGAATCTTCGCCACGTCCTCCAGGCTATGGATGTCCGAAGGCTTTAAATGGATAGCGTCAAACTTCTTGCGATAAAACGGTACCCTGTCATAGGCATACTGCACCATTTTCTGCAGCCGCTCCAGCTGCAGCGCGCGCATATCGCTATGCGGCATACATTCAAACTGGGGGTCCCAAATCATGTTCCACACCTCTTCGTTTCGTTTTCGGCCGTTGGAGGATGCGCGGGCCCCATGTCTTAAGCCGCCGGGCCATCCTTCCATGCTACCTGTCTTTAATCGGTACCCTTCTACCATACTGCTTTATAAGCACAATACCTACAAAATTATAACGCATACGCCCGCAAAAGAAAAGGGCGGACCGACAAATATCGCTTAAAATCCCGCCGCGTACCAGCCGGCCGGCCGCAGATGGCAGACCGGTTCATCCTGCCCGCTGAGCAGCGCATACAAGGCGGATAGCGCCCCCGCGTGGCTGACCAGCAGTACGGTCTCTGTTGGGCCGGCCGTTTCCATTATTTGGCCAAGGCCGCGGCGCACCCGGACGAGCACCTGCGCGTAGCTCTCCCCGCCGGGCGGCCCCACGGTGCGCCAATGCTCCATCCAGCGCCGGTAGCCCTCCGGGTCGGCCCGCTGCGCCTGGGCATGATCCATCCCCTCAAAGGCGCCATAAAAACTCTCTTTCATTTCTGCCAGCAGGATAATTTCTCTTCCCGGCGCCAACAGGCGCGCGGTTTCCTGGCAACGCAAAAGCGGACTTGCATAGACCTTTGTAAAGCGATACCCGCCCCCACGCAGCTCCTGCGCCGTGCGGACAGCCTGCTCCCGTCCCAAAGCGCTTAGTGCCACATCTGTCCACCCGCACAGCCGCTTTTGCTGAGAAAGCGGCGTGGCCCCATGCCGCACGCATATCAATCGCATTTTTTTACCCCCATACGCTTATAACCCGCAGCGCCAGCAAAAAGCCGATCTCTCCAATCTCGCTGGCCGCGCCTAGGCAATCTCCCGTGATCCCGCCCAGTTTTTTATGAAAGTAAAGCGTCATAAGCATAGCCAGCGCCAGACCGGCCAGCACCGCAGCGCCCCAATACAGACTGCGTCCCCAGACAGCGACACCGGCCAGCGCCGCCAACAGGTTAATCAGCAGGTATCCGCCCTTCATATGGTCGATCACCGCCACGCCCAGGCCGTCGCGCCGGGCGCTGCGGCCCAGAAATGCCATGGCCGCAATACATGCCTTGCCCACCAGGGGCGCCAGCAAAATTGCGCCATACACGCTATACGTCATCGTGGCAGCCGGGGCGATCAGCAGCGTTTTTGCGGCCAGGTCGGCAAAAAGGCCCACCGCGCCCATGGTGCCCAATCGGCTGTCCCGCATGATCTCCAACATCTTTTCGCGGCTGCGGGCACTAAAAAGCGCATCGCAGCAGTCTGCAAGCCCATCCAAATGCAGCGCCCCATTTACCGCTACCATAGCCAATACCGCGCAAAAGCCGGTCAGCAGGGGGAGCTGTAAAAAATTCGCCAGCCAAGCGGCCAGGCAGCCCACGCCGCCGGTCAACAGCCCCACTAGCGGATAAAACACGCTGCAACCGGCAAAATCCCCCTCCTGCAGGTCCAGGTTTTTGCGGATGGGCAGCCGCGTCATAAATTGGAAGGCAAAGATCAGCCGCCTTGTCATCGTTTTCACCGCTGCGCCCCCTTGATCTGCAGGGGGATCCCCGAAACCATAAAATATACCGCATCCGCCCGGGCCGCAATGCGCTGGTTGGCGCGCCCGGCGATATCGCGGAAAATGCGCCCAAAGGCGCTTTCGGGCACCAGTCCCATCCCCACCTCATTGGTCACCAGGATCAAGTGCTTCTCCCTCTTTTCGGCCGCCTGGAGCAGCTCCTGCACCTGTGCGGCCACCAGCTGTTCTGCCTGCTCTACCATCTCGGATGATGGCTGTATCCATTCGCCCCCATGGTCAAACATCAATCCTGTGATCCACAGGGTCACGCAATCCAAGAGCCAGGTATCTATTTCCGGATTCCGATATAAAAACTCCGCCAGGTCACGGTGCCCTTCAAAGGTACGCCATGTAGCGGGCCGGTCTTGCCGGTGCTTTTGGATGCGCGCGCGCATCTCCTCGTCAAAGGCTTGCGCCGTGGCGATATAGCCGATCCTGCCGCCCAAGCGCGCCGCTTCTGCCTGGGCAAATCTGCTTTTGCCGCTGCGCGCGCCGCCGGTTACCAGCTCGATCATAACCTCATACCCCCATCCTGTTTGGCAGCAAAAAGCCGCTCCCCTCCATGTTAAGAGAGGAACGGCCACAAGTCAAACGATTTTGGCCCTTAGTTATTTACATTGTGCTGGTTGGTCACCCGCAATCGCGCCATCGCACGGGCCATGGAAGCCTTGGAGAGCATGTATTCGCGGATGCTCTGCTTCTGGCGCAGCGCCTCTTCGGCCCGCTCCAGCGCCTCTTTGGCGCGGCGCACGTCGATCTCCTCCGGCCATTCTACCGTTTGCGCCATAATGGTCAGCTTTCCATCCAGCACGATAAAAAAGCCTGCAGAGCAAAAGGCGTGCTTCCACGCCCCGTCCTGCAAGATGGCGATCTCCCCCACATCCAGGGTCGAGGTGATCTGGCGGTGCCCCGCCATGATCCCGATCTTCCCATCCGGAGTATCCAGGATGACGGACTCCACCTGCCCCTCAAAAAACCGGCGCTCCGGCGTGTCGATTTCGATTGGAAATAATGTGGCCATCGCAATCCCTTCTGTCACTGGGCCGCCAGTGGCGGCCGTTATTTCAGCGTTTCTGCTTTTGCCTTGGCTTCGTCGATATCTCCCACCATAAAGAAGGCGGCTTCCGGCAGATCGTCCACCTCGCCATCCACAATGGCGGCAAAGCTATCGATAGTTTTTTGCAAAGGCACATACCGCCCCTCGTTCCCGGTAAACACCTGCGCGACCGAGAAGGGCTGGGAGAGGAAGCGCTGAATCTTTCTGGCGCGGTAGATAATGGTGCGGTCCTCCTGGCTGAGCTCTTCCATACCCATGATAGCCAATATATCCTGCAGCTCGTTATAGCGCTGCAAGGTCTCCTGCACGCGCCGGGCGATACTGTAGTGGCGCTGCCCTAAAAGCGTGGGCTCCAGCAGCCTCGAGCTTGAGGCAAGCGGATCCACCGCCGGATAAATGCCCAGCTCCGCCACCTGGCGGGAAAGCACCGTGGTGGCATCCAGATGCGAAAAGGTGGTGGCTGGCGCGGGATCCGTCAGGTCGTCCGCCGGCACGTAAATAGCCTGCACCGAGGTGATCGACCCCTTTTTCGTGGAGGCGATGCGCTCTTGCAGGGCGCCCACCTCGTCGGCCAGGGTGGGCTGATAGCCTACGGCCGAGGGCATGCGTCCCAACAGTGCGGAGACCTCGGCCCCCGCCTGGATATAGCGGAAGATATTATCAATGAACAGCAGCACATCCTGGTTCATCGCGTCCCGCAGATACTCGGCCATGGTCAGCCCGGTCATGGCCACACGCATACGGGATCCCGGCGGCTCGTTCATCTGTCCAAAGACCAGCGCCGTCTTTTTGATAACGCCGGACTCGTGCATCTCGTTTACCAGGTCATTCCCCTCGCGGCTGCGCTCGCCCACGCCGGTAAAAACAGAGCATCCGTCGTGCATGGTGGCGATATTATGGATCAGTTCCATAATCAGTACGGTCTTGCCCACGCCAGCGCCGCCAAACAGGCCGATCTTGCCGCCCTTGGCATAGGGCGCCAAAAGGTCGATGACTTTAATGCCGGTCTCCAAAATCTCCACAGCCGGGTTTTGTTCTTCCAGGCTGGGGGCGGGCCGGTGTATCGGCCAGGTCACCTTGCTTTGGATCGGCCCTTCGTTATCGATGGGCTGGCCCAGCACGTTGATGGTGCGTCCCAACATCTCCGGCCCCACCGGCACCGAGATCGGCGCGCCGGTATCGATAACTTCCAGCCCGCGGCTCAGGCTCTCGGTGGCCTGCAGCGCCACGCAGCGCACCACTTCGGCCCCTACGTGATGGGATACCTCCATCCATACCTGCCGCCCGCCATCGTTGACGTAGAGCGCGTTTTTAATATGGGGCAGATGCCCCATGGGAAAGCGTACATCCAAAACCGGGCCCATGATAGCGGATAATACGCCCCTATTGGGTGTTGCTTCATTTGCCATTGCGTTATTCCTCGCTTCCTATATTCCCCTCCAGCCGCGCCTCAGGTTTGAGGGCCCTGCAGCAGCGATTCCGCGGCGCCGGCGATCTCTGTCAGCTCCTGGGTGATCGCAGCCTGGCGCGCGCGGTTATACTGCAAGCGCAGCTTGCCGAGCATCTCGTCGGCGTTGCGGGTGGCCGTATCCATGGCGCGCATGCGGGCGCTGTGCTCGCTGGCGAAGGACTGCACCAGGCAGCCGTACAGCGAACCGATCAGATACTGGGGCACCAGGGTATCGAACACTTCCTGGGGCGAAGGTTCGTAAGCCAGCTCCCGGTTGGGGTGAATCTCCATGTCCTCAACATCGCTAAAATCGTCCAGCATGACCGGCAGCAGCCGTTCCACCCGCGGCGTCTGGACGATGGCCGAAACCATTTCCGTATATACTACGTAGACCTCATCGAGCACATCCATCCCATACAGTTCCAGCACTTGGCGCGCGATCTGGCGGGAATTATGCAGACTGGGGTTTTGCGCCGTATGCAAAAACTCGATATCGACCCGGTATCCCTCGCGCTGGAAATAGTCCGCCGCCACATTGCCCACCGTAAAGATATAGACCTCGTCCCGCCCCGCCATGTGCTCGGTCGCCAGGTTGAGCACGTTATGGTTATAGGCGCCAGCCATCCCCTTATCGCCGGAAACGACGATGTAGGCCGTGCGCGTGCGCTGTGGGTGTTCTTTGCGCAAAAACGGATGGCTGATATTGGGCGCCAGCTGTAAAATCTCCTTCATCATTTCATGTACCCGCTTGTGGTAGGCGGTGTTGGCCGCGGCCATGCTGATCGCCTTGCGCCGCTTGGATACCGAGATCAGGTACATAGCGCGGGTGATTTGCCGCGTCTGTTCCACAGTGCGGATATGATGGCGGATATCGGTAATATTTTGCATCCTACGCCCTCTTTTCCTCGATGCCCCACTGGATCAAAAGTTCATGGGCGGTATCCTCAAAGGCAGCGGTTGCCGCCTCGCTCAAATCCCCCGTATCCATTACACTTTGCAGCGCGTCTTTTTGCTGGACGCCCAGCCGCTCCAGGAAGGCCTTGCAAAACTCGCGAATCCGGTTGACCGGCACCTGCATAAGCATGCGGTGCGATACGATATAAAGCACTGCCACCTGCTGGGCCACAGTCAAGGGCTGATACTGATCCTGCTTGAGCACCTCTGTCAACCGCTCGCCATAGGCCAGCATCTCCTGGGTAGAGCGGTCCAGATCCGAGCCGAACTGGGCGAATACCGCAAGTTCGCGATACTGTGCCAGGTCGATACGCAGCTGTCCGGCCACCTTGCGCATGGCCTTGCATTGGGCCGAACCGCCCACCCGCGATACCGAAAGGCCCACGTTTACCGCCGGACGCACGCCCGCATGGAACAGCTCGCTCTCCAGAAAAATCTGCCCATCCGTAATCGAGATCACGTTGGTGGGGATATAGGCCGAGATATCGCCGGCCATGGTTTCAATAATAGGCAGCGCGGTAATCGATCCGCCGCCCTTTTCCGGGCTCAGGCGCGCCGCGCGCTCCAACAGGCGCGAGTGCAGATAAAACACATCGCCCGGATAAGCCTCGCGGCCCGGCGGCCTGCGAAGCAGTAGCGACATGGTGCGGTACGCCACAGCATGCTTTGAAAGATCGTCATAAACGATCAATACATCCTTGCCTTCATACATAAATTCTTCCGCCATCGCACAGCCCGCATAGGGCGCGATGTACTGCATGGGCGCCGGGTCGCTGGCGCAGGAGCTGACGATCATGGTATAGTCCATCGCCCCGGCCGCTTCCAGCTGCCCTGCCAGCTGCGCTACGGAAGACGCCTTTTGGCCGATCGCCACGTAAATGCAGATAACGTCCTGCCCCTTCTGGTTGAGGATGGTATCAATGGCGATAGCCGTCTTGCCCGTCTGCCGGTCTCCGATGATCAGCTCACGCTGGCCGCGGCCGATAGGGATCATCGAATCGATCCCCACCAGTCCCGTCTGCAGCGGGGTCTTGACCGATTGGCGGTCCATAATTCCCGGGGCCGGCGTCTCGATAGGCCGGCGCTTATCGGTCTTGATGGGGCCCTTGCCATCCAGCGGCAGCCCCAAAGGGCTTACGATCCTGCCGATCATATTCTCGCCCACCGGCACATCCATTACCTGGCCGGTAGCGTATACCTTCGTCCCTTCGCCCACCTGATCGGCATTGGTCAGCAGTACGGCCGAAACCTCATCCTCCGTCAGGTTGAGCGCCATGCCATAAGCATCGCCCTCAAAAGCCAGCAGCTCGCCATATTTTACGCTGCGCAGCCCCGAAATGCGCTGCACCCCGTCACCGGCGGTGATGACATAGCCGGTATCCCGCTCTGTAGCCCTGGGCGCGTAATCTGCAATGCGGTTTTTCAGTGTCTGGCTCAGGTCGGCATCGTTCGCATCCACCTCAGCGATCAGCTCCCGGTTAAGCTGCTCCAGCTGCCCGGATAAGCTGTAATCATACGTCTTGCGGGGCGCCTGGTCAATGTTGAGGATCTCAACCTTGAAACCGGCCAAAATCTCGTCGTCCTGCACCCATTCCAGTGTTACGGGCTGGCCATATTTTTTGGAAAACTTCTCTTCCAGCAGCCGCAGCCCATCGCCCTGTACCGGGTAGGCCGAATAGATCTGTCCCTTGAGCTTTTCCAAACTTTATCCCACCTTTTCGAGGTACTCGTCGATCATGTCCTGGTTGTTCTCACGGGTGACCTCGCGTTTCAGCATTTTACTCGTCAACGCCAGCGCGGAGCCAACGGCCTCTTCCCGCACCTGGCGGCGCATCTGCTCGCGCTCGCTCTCCATCTGCTCGCGCGCCTTTTGTACGATGCCCTCAGCCTGCTCCCTGGCCTGGGCCACCATCGCGTCCGCGCGGGCCCGCCCATCCTCCTGGATCTGGGCGGAGAGCTTTTCCGCCTGGGCGCGTGCCTGCGCCAGAATCTCTTCCGCGCGCGCTTTAGCATCCGCCTCTGCCGTTTTGCCGCGGTTGATCTGGTCGCGCGCCCGCCCGATGGCTTCCTCACGCCTGCCGATAAACTTGGCAATCGGTTTATACAGCAGCTTATTGAGGACAAAATACAGCACCAGCACATTGGCGATGATCAGCAGAACACTGACGATATCAATACTCATGTTCTCTCCTCAAAACCGTTATTTTGCACCCAGTACGAAAATGACCAACAGCGCCGTAACAAAGCCGTAAATTGCAACGGACTCCACCATCGCCAAGCCTACCAGCAAAATCTGGTTGATCTTGCCGCTGGCCTCCGGCTGCCGGCCCACAGCCTCCATGGCTTTGGATACCGCCATGCCCATACCTAAGCCTGCGCCCAACAGAGACAGCGCCACTATACCTACACCAATTGCTAACAAGCCCAAATCCATTTTCCGTACCTCCATCACTTTTTCCCGGGAAATAATCCCGTTTATTCAATCGCCTCGTTGACAAACGTCACGCTCAACGTCATAAAGACGTAAGCCTGGATAGCGACATCGAATAACGTAAAATAAATCGACAATATGCCCGGCATTGCACCTGCCAGCGCTACGGGGACCACCGCGAACCAGTAGTTTTTAACCAGGCTGAGCAGTACGCTGCGTAGCAGCTCCAAAACGATAGTGCCGCCCAGAAGGTTGCCGTACATCCGGCAGGCCAGCGAAACGGGCACCGCCACATCGCTGAGCATCCTCAGCGGCGCGAACAGCGCATTGGGCGTGGCCAGGGAGCGCATCCGTCCGCCCAGCCCTTTTTTGCGCAGGGCAAAAAAGTTGATCATAACAAACGTGATGATCGCCAGTCCCGCCGTTACGTTTAAATCGCTCAACGGCGTGCGCAGCCCGAAAAGGTCGATCCATCCCACCAGTAAAATGAACAGCCCGATGCAAAAGACATACGAACTCATAAAGTGGGCATTTCCGCCCAATATCCCTTTGGAAAAGTTCTGCACCGCTTCTACCGCCCACTCCAACACCAGTTGGAATCGTCCGGGCTTCTCATCCGCCTCTTTAAACCGGCTGATGACAAAGTGGCGTACCAGAATCGCCGCAAGGACGACCACAACGCTGGCCACAAAAAAAGTAACCACAGATTCTGAAATGGTAAGGCCCATCATATTGACCATGTTGGGTTGAATCTGAAGTTCCATGTATGAGCCTCCTTTAAGCGCTATAGATAAACGAAGCGCACCTGTCCTCACCCCTCCTTGTCCTGGTAGGCAGATGCGTCCCATGCAGGTTTTCTATCTGTTACTATCATTTTATACCAATAATTCTCGTGTTTCAAGTATCCTATAAGGATTTTAACATTGCCCTATCGGTTCAGTATTTATCCCATAGCAAAATCGGTTTATCTGCACTGAAATTGAGTTTTTCACCGGGAAAAACGCCCCATCTCGCCTGTTCCGCAGCCCTTCCATAGTGCGTTAAGGCCTGTATCAGCTGTCCAACCGTCATTTTTAACGCGCAATTCCGTGCATCATACTGCCGTTGCGCCACGCTCACTTTGCAAGAAATAATCCATTTTCCTGCATTTTCTGCTATTATTCCATCATCAAGTTCGAGCAGAACCTCGTCCTGTGTTTCTTTGGCTATAGCCGGCATGACGACCTTGGGCACATCCAGTATCCGCATCATGGCATAGGGTATCCGCTCCACTCGCACATCCTTTCGCTCCGGCAGGCATTCAAATACCGGCGTTTCAGGGGGCGCCAGCATCTCTAAAGAGCCGGTGCCGCCACAGCGCTCTAAAAGCAGGCGGCACAGCGCGGCGAAATCCGCAAGGTCCCGTGCGCCCCATTCCTCCACAACGCCCTTTTCGCCATCCCTGGCCCATAGCGCATAACCCCGGCACGCGCCATTTTTCTCCAGCCATAAGAGCGAGCCGCCATCGGCCGCCCACTCCTGGGCGCGCAGGCGCCATGCCCGCTCATCCCGCAGCGCATAACCCGTATAGTTGGCGGTCATCTCGTGGTAAACCTCGCGTATGCCGCTTAAGTTGGGGGTTTGCGCGTGCTCCAAAAGCTTGTAGCCCTGCGCATCAATCGCACTTAAACTGCCGGCCGAAAAGGTTATCTTATCCATATCGCTCACCGTGGCAAACCCGCTGGGACGGTAAAAACTTTGGCGGAAAGGATACAGAAAGGCTAGAGGGATGCCCCGCGCCTTAAGCTGTTCAAAGCATGCCTTAAGTAAGGCGTTGGCCAGGCCCTTCTTGCGCTGGCAAGGCCAGGTCGCTACCCCTGCGATGCACGCGGCCGCCAGCGGCCGGCCGTACCAATCCAGCTCAAAGGGCAGCATATGCAGCATGCTGGCCATTTGTTCCCCCTCAAAGGCGCCCAGCGAGTAGCCTTCTTGGATGCGGTTGGCAAAATACCAGTCCCGATAGGCGGGGCTATCCCCAAACGCCGCGTCCCACAGCGCTTTGGCCTGCCCCATATCCTCCATGGTTAGGGTGCGAATATCCATCTGTATATCCTTCCCTCTTCTACCGCAATTCCGCCCGGTATTTGCGGATCATTTTCACCGGATAGTAGGATTGTTTTGCCTTTCGCAGTCCCGGCAGGCCCATGTCCTCCTCCCGGTTGATGTATAGCGCCTCCGGCCAGGTATGGGCGATAAATTCCTGGTTGATGACCGCGTACAGGCCATGGTATTGCGCATCAGCTTTCTCAAAATGCACGCATCCCACCTGTGGCGTAAGCAGCTCTCCAACACAAAACGCCTGTATCTGCCCATCGATGCGGATGGCCCCGCCCTGCGCCTGCAAGGCCTCAAAATGGCTCAGCGCTTCCCGCAGGGCGATATGCTCATAGGCTATGGTCTGCGCCTCCTCCTGGGTAAGGCCGGCCTCCTGCTTAAGCTGTTCCCACCGCGCGGCCGCCTGTGCGCACTCTTCCACATTTTCGGGTGAGAGCGGCTCGTAGCAGTACGCATATAACGACTTAAAACGGTTGACATGGTTGCGCTTGGCATGGTAACGCTTACCTTTGAGCTCCAGCAGGTCTTGCCGGTTATAGACATAGTCCGAATAATCATCATTATAGGTAAAAATCAGTTGATCGGCATATAGGCAGCGCAGCTCACCGGCCAGCGGTTCAGAAATCTCGCGCATACAAAGCGGCTTACCCTGCTCTTTTGCCTGGGCGATCAAATGATCCATCGCCCGTACCAAGCTTTCGCGGTCTCGGGCAAAGGGCGGGTAAACAAAGCAGCTCCCATCCGGACCTTTGCCGCGGATATACAGCGCGCCGTCACCCTGGGCCCACTCAAAGGACCAGGACTTTCGCCAAACGAACAGATCCATAAAGGTCAGTTCTGAATTTTCAAAATGATAGGGCTTTAAATAGGTGTCGATTTGCTCTTTATCTTCCAACTGTATCTGCTGATACGTGAGAGCCATGCTTTCTCCTCCAATTTTGGGTCATAACGACGATGCTATTTCTTTTTCCAGCAGGCCGCAAGATATTGCTATTTTCTAAATAGATAGCCGGGCCTAGCGCTCACCCGTTCCGGAATTCAAAATCACCCCCGGGTTGCGCATTAACGGCTCGCTCAAGCGGATGTTTCCTTTAAGGGTTTCGACGGGCTGCCCATCCCGCAGAAAAGCCACGCGCCGGATGCCCGTGACCTCCGTCATGGTGTTGACGATGGCATATACTGTTAAATATTCTTCCTGTTGCTGGGTCAGACTATTCACACACAGGTTGTAGAAGCTGCTGTCAAAATCGATATATAGAATGTCCTCCTCCACCTTCGTTGTAAAGCCGGGCATCTGCGCAGCCGTATCTACCGGCCAGGTCAGGTTGCCTTCGCTGGAGGATATCCCGATCTTAGAGGGACCTTTGAGCAGCTCCTGCAGGCGCATGTCGATGTCATGATAGCTATTGCAGCTGATGATGCGCTGGATCTTCTGCAAACCGGTCATCTGTTTATCCGGATAGTACAACACCAGCCGGTTGCCCACATAATCCAGGAAATCCAACCGGCTTAGCCGCCCGTCGCCGTTCACATCCAGTTCGTCCATCAACACCCGCTCGCCATTACAAATGAATTTTACATCCCGTACTTGGTCAATAGAACCGGTCAGGCTGTACACGATAGCGCCTAATTCCAAGGTGCGCTGTTTGTCAAATTCGGCAAAGTCGGTTACATAATCCTGTGATAACGGCACTTCTACCGTGGCGTAACCTCTGCTGTCCCGGCTGACCGCCGTTTTTTGCCCCTCCTCCAGCTTAAAAGATACCGAGGCTGACAGATATTCAGTGCTGCTGGGGCCGCGGAACAGCGCATCGAGAATATAGTCCGCATCATCATCCGAGGTAAAGCGGACCGTCCGCGTTTCCGGAAGCATATAGCGCTTGTTGGCATCCGTAAAATACAGCACCACTTCGCGCTGGGTGATCTCCTCGGGCAGCATAAACTGGTCGATCAATTTGCGCATAATGTAGGCATCCAGCTCTTCCTGGATAGCCTGGCCAGGCATCAGCGGCTGGTTGCCCACCTTTATCAGACGCCCTTCGCAAAAGAACGCCACGCGCTTGACCTCCCCCAGTTCTGTCAGCGTATTGGCCACCGCGGCCTGGGCGCGCAAGATATCCTCATCGCTCATATTGAGCAGATCCGTTGTAAAATAAATATTCATCAGATCCAGCGATTGCTCATATCGAGTCACCTTGACCCCCTCGTCAAAGACGGGACGCAGATCGTCCGAGCTGGGGCCGGCCAGCAGAAGGTCGATCGCCGTCTCCTCTCGGCTTTTACCCTCATCCGCCGCCTTGTAGGCGACCTCTACCGTCAGGCGGGTATAATCCTCATTGGGGAAGTACAGCACATAGGCCCGCTCACCATCATCCTCCTGGATCGCATCCTCAGCCACAGCGCTATCCGCCTCACCCGTATCAACGTAGGGAGCACTCTCCTGCTGGACGATCGTGCTTCCACTGTTTGACGTGCCCATAACGGAATAGCAGCCGCTTAAAGACATGCAGCACATTAGCACAGCCAATATCAGCCCCGTGCGGCGGATCGTTCTTTTATTCACTCGCATCCGTTTCTGCTCCTACCTACTGCAAAGTCAGTATATTACTAAAACGGGTATAGGGGATCTTCCAAATTCCGTTTTCTAAAGTCAGTTTGATGGGCACGTTCTCCTTACTGTATTTGACCTTCCCCAGCTTATCGCGCAGCTGCAACTGGCGCACGGTCACCACCGCGCTTTTCCCATCGGTAGATTGCGTCACATCCCCAATGGTGAAGTCCTCAATCTGCACATCCTGCGCTGCCAGCTCCGCATAGGCCCGTTCCTCCGAGGTCGCCAAGCCGTTATCCTGCGATCCTTCAAAGGAGAGATAATTGCCCAGCGGCGCGCGCCATGCCCTGTCCCGCATCAGGGTAAACACCTTTTGCACCACCATTCGCGGCGTGATGATCACATCATATTGCCGCGTTACAGGCTCCAGGGTGTTGGCAGGGTTGGTCGTGCGTCCTGCCTCGCTATTGATCAGGCGGCGGGTATTTTTCCCGTCCTGTATTTGAATATCCACCCGCGAGAACTGCCCAAGCTCTGTAATGGTATTGACGATAGCATTCACTGCCTGGCGCCGGTAGCGGTTTAGCTCCGCCGGGTCGTCCGTATACTTTTCCTTATACACTGGCGGCTCATTTAAAAACTCTGCACTCAGGGTGATATACAGCGTATCGCTGGCGCCGGTGTCGCCCGTTACGCTGATGACCTTTGTATTGGGATCGATCACCGCCAACAGATTGGTCTGCTCGGGCGCCGGCCCTTTGATCAGTTCTTCGATCAGCACCGTTTCGATACGCCGGTCCTGATCAAAAGAGAGGGTGCGCTTTTCCGGCAGCAGCATATCGTTATCGCCCTGGTAAATGTAATACAGCGTCGCCGAATAGGAGGTGGATTGGGTCGTCCCCACATTATATTCGATCTGGGCGGCATCCTCCTCGCTGGGCAGGGCCTCCTCATGTACAGGCGATAAGCTGTCCAAAATCGAACAGCCGCTGGTCAGCAGCAACGCCATAAGCAGCGCACACATCCGTGCCCCCGCCCTAGTTTTTTTTCTGACTCCGTCTTGCCCTTTTATGATGAATTTGGTCTTCATGGCTCTATCGGCAGCTCGACCGTAAAGGTCGACCCTTCTCCTTCCTGGCTTTCCACGCGAATACTTCCGCCCAAGCCTGTAATGATCTGCTTAACAATTGCCAGACCCAGTCCGGTACCGCCGGTGGCCCTGCTTCTGGCTTTATCCACACGGTAGAATCGATCAAAAATATGCTTTTGATCCTCCGGCGAAATACCATACCCCGTATCCTGTACCCAGATCACAATACGGGCGCCCTGCTGTGCCGCCTCGATGCGGACGCTGCCTTGCTCCGGCGTATATTTGATCGCATTATCGATGATATTGCTGATAGCCTGCTGCAGGCGGATGGGATCGGATTGCAGCGTCAGCTCCCCCTCCGGCAAGACCATCTCCATATCGATCTGCTTGCGCTGCGCCAACGGCTCCAGGTTATGCAGCGTGGCCTGCAGCAGGTCCTTCAAATTCACGCGGCTCAAGCGGTTTTCCACATGGCTGGCATCCGCCTTGGCCAGGGATAGTAGGTCGTTAATAATATTGTTTAACCTATCGATCTCCTGATCCACATCCGACAGGAACTCGTGGGTCATCTCCGGGTCGGCCGGCTGCAAAAGCAGCGTTTGGATCATAATCTTCATGGAGCTCAGCGGCGTTTTTAACTCGTGAGAGGCGTTGGCGACAAATTCGTTGCGGGATTGCTCCAGATTTGACAGCTGCTCGCTCATTCCATTAAAGGCCCGCGCCATATCGGATATTTCGCTGTGTCCAAAGCGGCCGATCTTGATTCGCCTGGTAAAATCGCCCTGCGCCATATTGCGGATCACACGTGTCATCTCTAGGATAGGTTTGACGATGATCTCGGATATGATAAAGCTAATAAAGCCTACGGCAAGGCAGACCGCCAATAAAAATATAACGATCTCAACGCGTAGGTTGTGAATCTTATCCATCACGTCCTGAATCGAAACCGAGAGCAGGGCCACCCCTACCGGGCTATTGCGGTAGGTCATCCGCGCGGTATAATAGACCGCCCAATTCTTCTCTCCGCCAGCCGAAACATCCGTCACGCGGTGGAAACCATATGCATTTGTCTTCTCCATTCCGATAACGTCGAGCACCTCGCTGTAGCCGATTGCCTGGCCGTTGAGCCGCGAGGCGCTGTCCACCTGCACGATGCCGCCCATGCTCAGCAATACAACGCGCCCGCCCAGCGTTTCCGCCTGCTCCACAGCCAGGCGGTAAAGCTGCTCGGCATCCGCCCGGTACATATAGGCCGAGGCATCTAAGGCCAGCCGGTCTACCTGGGCCTGCTGCTGCTCGATCCGCTCTTGGATCAGCGAATCTTCTACCAGCATGGTAATCACCACGCTGAGCGTGCCCATTGCCAGCAGCACGATCAAAAGGTAGATCGCCACCAACCGCCATCGGATGCTGCGAAAGGGCTTAAGCATCGGTAAAATAATAGCCCACTCCCCATTTGGTCAGGATAAATTCGGGCTGCCCCGGGTCGCGCTCGATCTTCTCGCGCAGCCGCCGCACATGTACGTCCACCGTGCGCAGGTCGCCCAAATAATCGTATTTCCAAATCGTTTCCAGCAGCGTATCCCGGCTGAAGATCTTGCCGGGGTTGGTGGCCAGAAGTTTGAGCAGCTCAAACTCCTTCACCGTCAGGCGTACATCCTTCCCGTCCACCTGTACGCTGCGCTGGTCCAGATTGACGACCAGCTGGCGCACTGTAATCGTCTGCACCGGCTGTACATGCGATTTAGCGCGGCGCAAGATGGTCTTGATCCGCGCTTTGAGTTCCAAAATATTAAAGGGCTTGGTCATATAATCGTCCGCCCCATACTCCAGCCCCAGGATCTTATCCATGTCCTCACCCTTGGCCGTCAGCATCACAATAGGTATTTCTGAAGATTCTCGTATGGTCTGGCAGACCTGCATTCCGTCGATCTTAGGCAGCATCAGGTCCAAAATAATAAGGTCGAATTTGCCGTTTTTAAATTTATCCAGCGCCTCTTCGCCATCATAGGCCACGTCCGTAGCATAGCCATCCTGCTCCAGGCTGAACTTCAAGCCCTTTACGATCATCGGCTCATCGTCTACAATCAGTATCGTCTGCGGCACGCTGTTCCACTCCCCAATCTAAAGTTTATCGTTTCTTTACGCTTTCTTCATACAGTTCTATTTTGCCCTTATTTTGTAAAAACCGCAACCCTTAAAGCCGCAAAAATAATTTCATTAATAATCCTGGTAATCCAGCGTCACCTGTTCCATCAGTTTTTCATACAGCTTCGGCGTCATCCCCGGCACCTCCATCAGCTCTTCCAGGCTGTAAAAATAATGGTCGCTGCGGTAGGCGATGATCTTTTCCGCTGTCTTTTCGCCAATGCCATCCAGGTCGATAAAGTCCTGTTTCGTGCCCAGGTTGATATTCAGCTTGCCGTCCACAAACGGATAGACCGTGCCATCCGCCCGCACACGGAAGTTATTCTGCCGTTTGATCTCCACTTCCTGATCGTGCCATAGCTGCGCTTTGCACTGGCGCTTATCCACATCGGCAAAATCCGCAAAGCCGCCGGCCCTTTCTACGACATCGCGCACCGTGCAGCCGCGCTTTAATTTATACTCGCCCGGCTCGTTGACCTCTCCTGCGATCGTAATCCACACATACTCCGCCGGCGTTGGTGTAGCGCCCTCCTGCGCCTGCACATGGGCCGTCTGTCCTGCCTGCGGCGCCGTAAATGCGTAAGAGATCAGATAAACGGCCTGGCAGCAAAAAATCGCCAAGATGATAAAGCCCAGCACCATTCCCTTGGTAATCCGTTTTATTTTACGCGGCTTGGCCTCATTTTCCGTTTTGCCGGTATCCATATTTCGCCTCCATCAGCGGGCATATCCGCTATTTTGACAGAATATCCATACTCTGTTAAAATATTCGAGGATTATTGGGGAATTCCTCTATTTTCTATCTGCATGATTGATTCTGGTTTTCTCATAAGGATAGTAAATAAAAGCTTGAAGAACTGAGGTTGTCGTAAATGTTGAAAAAACTGATCTCCCTACTTTTGTGTTCTTTACTGCTAATGGGCGGCGTTACCGGCATAGCGCTGGCCCAGCCTGATTCCCAGGCATCTCCTTCGGCGCAGGCCAGCGCCTCGCCTACGCCGCTGCCTGAATTTCAAAATCTCTCGCAGGGCAGCATTACAGCCCCCTGCGCGATTTTGATCGACACCGCTTCAGGTAAGGTCCTCTTTTCAAAAAATGCCGATACCAAGTGCTACCCCGCCAGTATCACCAAGATCATGACCTGTATCCTGGCGCTTAAAAACGGCGATCTGGCAGAGGAGATCAAGGTTTCCAACATCGTCAACACCATTGAGGCTGGCAGCAGTAACTGCGGGCTTCGCCCCGGCGAAACGCTGACGCTGGAACAGCTGTTGTACGGGTTGATGCTCAATTCCGGCAATGATGCGGCAGCGGTGATCGCCGAGCATTTCGGTGGTTCTATCGAGGGCTTTGCCGACATGATGAACGCTTATGCCGCTGAGATCGGAATGACCAATTCCCATTTCGTCAATCCCCATGGCCTGCATGATGATAACCATTATACCACCCCGGCGGATATGGCCAAGCTGGCCCGCGTGGGGATGAGCATCCCTAAATTCCGGGAAATCGTTTCCACCCGTATTTCCGAGCTTCCCACCAATGAAGTAGTATCTGACGAGCGGCCCCTGGTCAACGGCAATAAATTGATCGACCCTAACTCCCCTTATTATTACGAATACGCCATCGGCGTTAAGACTGGCTATACGACCAAGGCCAACCATACCCTGGTGGCCTCCGCCTCTAAAGATGGCGTAGAGGTCATCGCCGTCGTAATGAACGATGAAAAAGAGGGCAAGTGGAAGGGCATGAAGACCATGTTCGACTACGCCTTTAAATATTACGGCGCGCTGGATCTGCAGGAACTGTACGCACAGTCCCCTCTCTCCTTTGTCCCCGAAAACGCGGATACTTCAGACGGTTCTGAAGGCCGCGTTCAGCTAAAACTGGTGCCGGATGAAAGCACCTCAACCGTTATCGTTGATACCAAGCAAAACATCGCCCAGCTGCAAAACGATCCAACTGCCCTCGTCCTTGAGCCGGAAAACGATCTTGCTACCATTAAGGCCCCCATCACGGAGGGGCAGCAGATCACCCGCTATACCTACTTTAAGGGGGGCGACCCGGTATCTGTGGGCACGCTGGTGGCTGAAAACGCGGTAAACGAAGAGCAAACCGCCCTGCCCTCTCTGCCCGATCTGACCCAGGAGGACGGCAAGCCCAGCTATCTGACCTATGCGCTGATCGCCTTGGCCGTTATCCTGCTGATCATCTTGATCCTGCGCATCCGTAAAGCCCGGCGCTTCCGCCGCAAAAACCGGCGTAAACGCGTGGTGGTCTACCGGCGTAAAAAGCGTTAAGCCATTGATTCTTTAAGTCAAAACAATAAAAAAGCCTCCGTAAATCCGGAGGCTTTTTGTATTGCCTATTCTTTTTCGTCCCATAGGTAGCGCAGTAGGCTTTTCGGGTCATTCAAAAACTTGCGGGTGAGGATATAATGTTCCGTTTCCTTATAGTCTACCGGCCTGATCCCCTCTTCGTCCAGCCAAAAGATCTCTGCCCCCGGATAGCCCATGAGGATGGGCGAATGCGTGGCGATGATGAATTGCGAGCCTTGTTCCAGCAAATGATGCATTTGAGCCAGCAGCGTCAGCTGGCGGCTGGGAGAGAGCGCCGCCTCCGGCTCATCGAGCAGGTACAGCCCCTGGCCGGAGAAGCGGTTGAGCATCAACGCCAGAAAACTCTCTCCATGGGATTGATGATGTAGGGACTTCCCGCCATAATAGCGGTTGAGCTTTAAATCGTCTGGATACGCCTCGTCCAGCCGGTCCAGCTCCGTAGCCACATTATAAAAGCTCTCCGCCCGCAGAAAGAAGCCATCCAGCGGGCGTTTTATACCCTTAATCAGCCGGATATCGCGATAGAGCCCCGAATGGGTCTGGGCGGAAGCAAAATTGAAATTTCGTGTGCCGCCCTCCGGATTGAACCCATAGTTGACTGCGATAGCCTCCAGCAGCGTCGATTTGCCCGTTCCGTTTTCGCCCGCCAATATCGTGACCGGGCTGTGCAATGCCAGGCCCTTATCCAGGGCGCGCACCGCTGGCAGCGCCAGATAATAGCTTGCCTGCTCCGATATGCCCTGCAGCCGCTCGATTCGCTCGATACGGTTGATGTAAAGCGTATTCATCCGCTACTCCTCCCGAGCGCTCTGGTTAAGAAAAAAGCGTGGAAGTAGGCCTTCCACGCCCTGCGCGCCAAGCGCTAGTCTTCGTTAAACCAGGTAGCGTTGTCGCCGTCCGTCCACAGGCGTTCCAGGTCGTAAAACTCGCGCTCCTGCTGGTGGAAAATGTGGACCACCACGTCCCCAAAATCCTGAATGACCCAGCGCCCCTCCCGGTAACCCGCGCTGCGCCTGGGGCTCAGGCCCATCTCCTGGGCGCATTCCTCCACCGCGTCGCTGAGCGCCTGCACCTGCGGCACGGAGTTGCCGCTGGCGATCACAAAATAGTCCGCGATGATCGTCATATGTTCTACGGCCAGCATCAGCACATCCCGTCCTTTTTTGTCCGAGAGTGCCTCGCAGATTTTAACCGCCATTTCCTTCGTGGTCATGCATGTTCCCCCTTAATGATTGGTAAAATTCAGTTCGTTCCACAGCGCCAGTGCACTGGGGTGGATCGGCCGGTTGGTTTGGATCAGGTACTCCATCCCCCGCCCGACACACAGGCGCAACCCTTCGTCCAGATCCTTTTGTATCGCCGCGCGCACTTCTTCAATGCCCGGCCATTGGCGCCCTTCCTCCAGGATATCCGCCGTATAGATCACTTTATCAAGCATCCCCATCTCTGGCTGGCCCAGCGTGTGCCAGGCGATGGCGCTTAATATCTCCGGATCTGTCACGCCAAAATCGATCTTAGCGGCGGCAGCTCCCGCAGGGCCATGCAAAATCCCGTAGCAACCGTTGCGCCTGCAAAACTCCAGCGTTTCACCGCTGACCTGCATGCCCGCCTTCCCGATCACATCCAGCATCTGCGCGCGTTCCATCTCCTTGGCGCAATCGTGCAACAGGGCGGCTGCCTGCGCCTTATCCGCATCAACCCCATATCGTTTCGCCAATTCTACCGCCATATCCCGCGTGCGCAGGGTATGGTCAAAGCGTTGGGGGCTGAGTATTGCCTTTAACCTTGCCGTCCAGGCGTCAAAATCCATCGTTCTGTTTCCGTCCTCCGTCTCCTTATAAAGCTGGTGCGTCCGGATATAGCAATCCACCGCATCCGGCACCCATTCGTCCACCGCCCCGCCTGAAGCAACGCGCCTGCGCACCTGCGTCGATGAGATATCCGGCCCTTCATACGCGCCAAAGTGGATGCGCGCGCCATATTGCCGCTCCAGGCGCTGGGCGCAGCGCGTCAGTTCCTCCCGCTCATCCCCTGGGCGATAGATGGCGATAAACTCCGTCATCTTGGCCACCTGTGGGAAACAGCGCCATGAGTCGATCACCTGCAGGGTATCCGTGCCGATGATAAAGTAAAACTGCCAGCCAGGGCCGTATGCCTTATGCAGCTCTTGCATGGTGTCCACCGTATAAGTGGTGCCCTGCCGGCGCACTTCACGGTCGTCTACGACAAAATCAGGATGCCCTTTGACCGCCAAGCGGCACATTTGCAGGCGTTCTTCCCCGCCCGCCAGGCGAATCTCCCGCTTATGTGGGGGGCGCCCGGTGGGGATAAATAACACCCGCTCCAAGTTAAAAGCCTTGGTGGCATATTCGGCGATCATAATATGCCCTTTATGGATGGGATCAAAGGTGCCGCCCATGATCCCCAGGCGATGTTGAGCCAAATCGCTGTTCATGCTCTTGCTCCATCTCACTTTATACTGCAATTATACCCCAATTTGCGCATTTGGCGATAGGGGATTTGGATAAATCTGGGTCACGTTGGCCATACTTGCATTTATGGGAGGTGACTCACTTGTCCGACAAAAAAGCGCTGGCCATCCTGACCCGCCACTCACTGGACCGGGGCAAATCCCGCCTCGGGCTGGCGATAGATCGGATCGCCCTGTACCTGGGGGTACTGGCCGTCAGCTATATCATCCTGTTTTTCAGGACGTTTCGCATCATCTCATCCACCCTTGGCGCGCTGGCCATCCTGGCGGGTTTTATCCTGGTACATCTGGCCTTTCGCGCGATCCGCCTGCGCGCCCGCGAAGAAACGCTGGTGCAAGATCTGGAGCGCGAGGGCCTGCTGGCACGCTTTCGCCTTCTCCAAGAGGTAGACTTTTTTCGTCAGGCCCTGCCCTGGCTCAAATCCGCCGCTCAGATCGACGGCCTGCGCGATCAGGCGGGCGCCGTTATGGGCACTTTGGGTAATAATACCGTATTTTTGCATCTGGCCGCGACCCTGCCCGGACAAAAGGCGACGCCGGAGGCCTGCGCTCAAGCCTTCCATGCCTATCGCCGCTCCGGCGCAAGCCATGGTTATATGATCGGCCTGGATGGTTTTGCCCTCTCGGCCGAGCAAATAGAGTTCCTCAGCGCCAGCGGCATCGGCCTACTCAACGGCAAGGACTTTGCCGCCTACCTGCAAAAGCAGGGCCAGACTTTGACCGATGAGGAATGGGATAAACTGCTCGCGCTCAAGGTGGCCGCTCTGCGCCGCCATCCGGACCGGGGCGAATTCTTCCTTCCCATCCACGCCAAGCGGTATTTGACCAGCGCCATCGTGCTGCTTGCCCTTTCGCTAATGACGCGCTACGGTATTTATTACATGGTCATCGCCGGGGTCTGTGTGGTGTTGGCGGCGGTGTGTACCTTTAATGGCCGCCAGGGCGACCCGGGCCGCAGCGCCAACTAGGCTAAAGCTCAATCACCGGATTTTTGGTGCTGGCGCGGTAAAGCACAAATTTATTGCCGATCGATTGTACCGGTTCGGCGCCCAATGCCGCACACAGCTCGTCGCAGGCGCTACGCGCATCACTGTCAGAATTGCGCAGGATCGTGATCTTGATCAGCTCCCGGGCCTCCAGCGCCTCGTCCACCTGTTTGATGAAATTCTCGGTAATGCCGCCCTTGCCCAACTGGAAAATGGGCTGCATGTCGTTGGCCATGGCCCGCAAAGCGCTGCGCTGTTTACTGGTAATCATCTTTTTACTCCTTACGTCTTTATTCTACAAAGTCAAATTCCATCTCTTCGATGCGGATGGTATCGCCTTCCCCCGCGCCTGCGGCCTTCAGCGCGTCGATCACGCCCATGTCCCGCAGCTGGCGCTGGAAGTACTGGATAGAGTCATAGTCCTCAAAGTTCACCCGGCCGATCAGCCGCTCCACCTCGTCGCCCTCCACCAGATAGAACTCTTCAAGCGGGGTGATCTGCAGCTCCCGCTTGACCGGCGGCAGCAGCTCTCGCTCCTGCTCCACATAATTATGCACCGGCGGCAGCGCCTCCAGCTGGCGAACGATCTCCCGCAGCAGCGGTTCAAAGCCCTGGTGCGTCGCCGCGGAGAGCTTGAATAGCGGGATCCCCAACGGATCGAGGTGGGCATTAAGCGCTTCAAAGTGCTCGTCGGCGTCCGGCAAGTCGCTCTTGTTGGCCACGGCGATCTGCGGGCGGCCGGCCAGCTCGTCGCTGAACTGGGTCAGCTCAGCATTGATCTTTTCAAAATCCTCCACAGGGTCGCGCCCCTCCCAGCCGCTCACGTCTATCACGTGCACCAGCAGGCGCGTGCGCTCCACATGGCGCAAAAAGTCGTGCCCCAATCCCATGCCCTCGTGCGCCCCCTCGATCAGGCCCGGGATATCTGCCATGACAAAAGAGTGGGAGTCCACCTTCACCACCCCTAGATTGGGGGATAGGGTGGTAAAGTGGTAATCCGCGATCTTGGGCCGCGCGGCGGAAACCACGGAGAGTATCGTGGACTTGCCCACGTTGGGGAAGCCGATCAGCCCCACGTCCGCAATGGTCTTTAGCTCCAGCGTTACGGTATATTCCACCGTCTTTTCGCCCGGCTGGGCAAAGCGCGGCGCCTGCCTGGTGGGGGTGGCAAACCGGGCGTTGCCCCTGCCGCCGCGCCCGCCGCGCAGCACCAAGCGCCGCTCTCCCTCGCGGAACAGGTCCGCGATGATCCGCCCCTGCTCATCCTTGACGACCGTGCCCGGCGGCACGTAGATCACCAGATCCTCGCCCCGCCTGCCGCTCATATTTCCGCCGCGGCCATTTTCTCCGGCGGTCGCCTTGAATTTGCGGTGATAGCGGAAGTCCAGCAGCGTATGCATATTGCCCTTCGCCTCAAAAATAATGCTGCCGCCATTCCCGCCGTCGCCCCCATCCGGGCCGCCGCGGGAAACGTATTTTTCACGGTGGAAGGCCACGGCGCCGTCGCCGCCCTTACCCGCCTGGATCATGATCTTCGCCTTATCTACAAACATCTTTCGTCTCCTTACGCCCTTGCGCGTCTTTATCCATCTGCCCCTAGGTTTCGTTTTCGGGGCAGGATTATGCGTTAAATGTAGGATTTACCGCGTGTTGCAGTTTTTTCATTATAGCATGCGCGCCCCGAAAAACAAACTGTTTGGAACCAAAACTCCGGCCGCTTATAAAAAAAGCAGATTCGCCCCCACTGGGCCAACCTGCTTTTTATGCCTTATATTTACTGCTTAACCCGCCTGTTGTGCGGCGCTGTAGTATTCACACTCGGCCTGCAACGGGCACTGGTCACACTTGGGTTTGCGGGCCGAGCAGACCTGCCGGCCATGGGTGATGATCCAGTGATGGGCGATGGACCATTGCTCTTTGGGGATATTGCGCATCAGGTCCTCCTCCGTCTTTTCCACATTGGCGGCATGGGCCAGCCCCAGCCGGTTCGAGACCCTGAACACATGGGTATCCACCGCTATCGCGTCGATGCCGAAGGCATTGCTCATCACCACATTTGCGGTCTTGCGGCCAACGCCGGGCAGCTTCGTCAACTCCTCCATGGTCTTAGGGACCTGTCCGCCGTACTGCTCCACCAAAATCTTGCAGGTGGCCAGGATATTGCGGGCCTTATTTTTATATACGCCGCAGCTGTGGATGTAATCCTCCAGCACGTTTGATGGCATTTGCGCGATCGCCTGTGCATCCGGATAATCTCGAAACAGCACCTGTGTTACCTGATTGACCCTTTTATCCGTACACTGGGCCGAAAGGATCGTCGCGATCAGCAGTTCAAACGGGCTGCTGAAATGCAAGCCCGGCTTGGCGTCCGGATAGGTCTTTGCCAGCGTATCCAATATCGCTTTATAGCGCTGCGCCTCGTTCATCTTCCCCTTTTCCTCCGTATCTTACATTTAAGTATAGTATACGGCAAAGGGGGGCGCCACTTCAACCCCCTGCCAGCCTGCTAAAAACTGGAGGTGCTGACCCGTTTGAGCGCAACGCTGCGCTCGTCCCGGGTCGCGTCATACAGGCCGATCAGGGTCGTCGGGTTGGTGCGGCGCAGCAGGCTCTGGGCCTTAGCCATCTGTCCAGGGTCAAAGCGTACCGATATCCCGCATCCCAGCGATACTTCCCGGGGCGTATTCACCG
Source organism: Luoshenia tenuis (assembly GCF_014384745.1). Taxonomy (NCBI): domain Bacteria; kingdom Bacillati; phylum Bacillota; class Clostridia; order Christensenellales; family Christensenellaceae; genus Luoshenia; species Luoshenia tenuis. The sequence continues at coordinate 99,847 of NZ_JACRSO010000006.1, read as the reverse complement.
TAGAGGCGCGCACCCCCGCGCGCTGGAGCTGGTTGGCAAAATAGATCGCCTGCTGGCGAGAGCGGAACGCCGCCAGGCCATAATGATCTCTAATCATTTTTACGATTCCTCCCCTTTTACGGCGCATTCCCGCCGTCCGTCGAATAATATAGCTTATGAAGCCGATCATTAAACTGTGAAGGGGGAACCTTTATGATCTATCTCGACTATGCGGCCACCAGTTTTCCAAAGCCTGATGCGGTGGTACGCGCCGTGGCCAACACCATGCGCTATTGCGGCGCCAACCCCGGCCGCAGCGGCCACCGGCTCTCCATCGCCGCTGGAAGCCTGGTGATGCAGGCACGCGAGGCCCTTGCCCAATACCTCAACGCGCCCGATCCGTTCCAGATCATCTTTTGCCTGAACTGTACAGATGCGCTGAATACCGCTATCGGCGGGGTACTGCGCGCAGGGGATCACGTGGTCACCACCTATTACGAGCATAATTCCGTGCTGCGCCCGCTGCACACCCTGGAAAAACGGGGGCAGATCAGCCTAAGCCTGGTCGCGCCCCGGGAGGATGGACGCATCCATCCCGAGGACATCGCAAGTGTCCTGCGCCCCAATACCCGCCTTGTCGTGGTCAATTACGTTTCCAACGTGACCGGGCGTATTCAGCCCGTATCCCAGATCGTCCAGCTCAGCCACGCCCACGGCGCGCTCTGTCTGGTAGATGGAGCGCAGGCAGCCGGCCATCTGCCCCTTGATGTGGAACAGCTCCAGGCCGACCTTGTGGCCATGCCCGGGCATAAGGGACTACTGGGGCCTCAGGGCACAGGCGTGCTTTATGTCCGGGAGGGATTGATGCTCGCCCCCGTGCGCCAGGGCGGTACAGGCTCCGAATCACAGCTGATGCTGCAGCCAGACGATATGCCCGACCGCCTGGAATCCGGCACGCTGAATCTGCCGGGTATCGCCGGGCTGCTGGCCGGGGTACGCTTTTTGCAGGCGCATGCAGACGAGCTGCACGCCCAGCAGGCCTTCCATGCGGACCTTTTGGCCAGCGGGCTGCGGGATATCCCCGGCATCCATGTCTATACGCCGGAGGGGCTAGCCGGGCGGGCCGGCGTCGTCGCCTTTAATCTGGGCCAGGTGGATTCCGGCGAGGTGGCCGATCTGCTGGACCGGGATTACAACATCGCCTGCCGGGCGGGCATGCATTGTGCGCCGCTGGTGCACCGCTTCTTAGGCACGGAGAATCAGGGCGCCATTCGTCTGAGCGTCGGTTGGGCGACCACCCGACAGGAGATCGAGCAGTGCCTGTTGGCCGTGGGGCGGATCGCCGGGCAGCTTGGCTGACCCTATTCCAGCGTAAAGGCGATCCCCAACGCCCTCAAGATTCTGCAAAGCTGCCCCTGTTGGCATGCGGGCAAGAGCGGATACAGCGCCCGGGAAAGTCTGAGGATCTCCTGCTGATCCTCCCTTTTCGCCTGTTCGCGGGCTGCCAGCGTTAAAATGCCCTGAAAAAGAGCGTCCCTGCTCGCTTCTTCCCCGCTATCTGTCGCGTTTTCCCTTTCCCATTGGTCTTGCGGATTTGTGATACGGTTCGTCATCTTTACCCCTCCCGCGGATTTGTAAATGCCTTGCTCCCTCCCTAGTATATGACGAATTTCCGCTAATTCTGTCACCTTCGTGCCCGCAAAAACATAGGCTACTGTTGCCCCCTCCGTTCCGCCCGTACGGCTATCAGCCGGCCGTGGCGTAAATATATTGAAGGCCTCCCTGCTACAGGGAGGCCTTCAGCGTTCCTCAAAAGTTGCGGTAATTTACTTGTCCACTTCCACCGCGCGCATCAGCAGCGGCTTTATGCCCAGGGCAAGCGCGCCCCCCAGTGCGGCCGTTACCAGCTGCGGCCAGCTGAACGAAAATGAAAGAAGCGCCGCCGCCTGTTTCGGCACGCCGAACAGGGGAATACCTATGGCCACGATCCCCCAGTAGAGAATCACGAATTTCGCCAACGCCCCCAGCGCCACGCCCACCCAGGCCGCCTTGCGCCCCAGCAAAACCGTGCCGAGCACCAGGGCCGCATTGCCAGCGGCGATCAGCGGCACCATCCAGATAAACGGCGCGCCGCCCTGCATAAACGCCACGACCGGGGCGATTACCGAAATCGCAATGCCCGACCAGGCCCCCGCCAGCATCGCGGCCAGCATCAGACACAGATTGACCAGCGTCCCCACCAAAAATTGATTGACGCCTGCCGGTATCCCTGGAAAGATCAACCGCAGGCTTTGGAAGAGCAACGCCAGCGCCAGCAACAGCGCCGTGCGCGTTACCCATTGTATCTTCTTTCTGTTATCTGCACGGCTGTACTGGTGCATCAGGTTTCCTCTCTCCTTTTAATCGTCAAAGGCCTCTCGGGTCAGCGCCGCTTCCACGGTCACCTCCGGTACCTCAGAAAGTTTCTGGCGCACTTCCTGAATCTGATCGACCGAGCCTTCCACGATGATGGAGATCACCGAAACGCCGCGCTTATGATAGGGAATCCCCATGCGCCCCACGATCATCTCCCCGTAGTCCGACAGGATCTCGTTGACATAACCCGCGCTTTTCTCCCGATTTTCCACTACGATCCCCACCACGCCGATTCTCTTTTCCATAACAAACTTCCTCCCTTATTCTTTTGATCTATTCTTTACGCTTCTGCGCTGGTTCAGCCAGGCAAAAAACGCGTTAAGCAATCCACCGCCCGCCTCCTGGCGGTAAAAATGCCCGGTCTGTACCGGCAGGGCGATAATGCCCAGATCTTCATACGGGTCTTTATAGCTGCGCTGCTCGCCCTCCATTTCGCGCTCCCCGCGCCGCCACTTTGCCCAGACGACCGGCAGGGCGGGCGCCATGATCTCCTCCAGCATCCGCTCGCTATTGACAGCGCGTCCGTTTAACTCCAGCAAAATGTCTCCCGTTTTAAGCCCCATCCGGCGCGCCGGGCCCTTTTCCAGCGTGTGCAGGATCTGCAGCCCTCTGCGCGGCGGCAGGTCCGCCTCTGTCAACACCGGCGCATGTGCCGTATAATATTGCGCACCCTCTACCAGTAAAAGTAACGCCACATGCAGGCCGTACAGCGCCGCCGGTTGTGCGCGCAGCCACAGGGCCAACAACAGCAGCACAAGTCCCCCTACCGCCTGCACAGCTCCCCTGACCTGCATCCTTTCCCGGTATGGGGTAAGCGCCCCTTGGTAAAAGCTCCCGGTTATAAACAGCATCGGCCCCAGCCCGCCGCCTGCCAGCCCGATCAGGCAGGGCACCGGCCAGTTAATATCCGCTACGCAGCCCGCGCCAGCCCGGCTGTGCCCCGCATCATGCAAAACCGGGATACGGTTAAACTGCGCCGTAGCCAGGCACAACGCTCCCTCACAAAAGCAAAGGACCGCGCATACCAAAACCACTGCATCGGGCTGATACGCCGTGGCCCCGCTATAGGACATGGCGTGCACCAGCGCCCCGCCATAGAGGTAACCGCAATAGCGAAATGCGCGAAACAGGGACAGTATGATGGCCGCGGCCGAGAAGAACATAGCCTGGGAAATATCGAGTTCTATTTCCAGCCATCCCATCAACAGCGAAGCCAGCGCCCCCGCACCCAGGCCGGGCAGCAGTTGGTACAAAGCCCGGCGCCAGTTGCCCATGCGCGCTTCCTCTAAAAACGCGCGTTCCAAGGATGTTTGCCGCCGCCAGGCGTTGCGGATCACGATCCATCCGATCAGCGCCATCCACAGCGCCATGCCGCCGATCATCCCCTGCCTTTGCAGGGCGGCCAAATTATCCATTTCCGCTTTCCTTTATCATTTGATTTCAGATTTCAATACTTCCAGCGCCTTTTGCAGTTGCGGGTCGTTCTCCTCTGTAAGATCCTGGGGATTCTTCAGCAACTCTTCCGGCATTTCAACTGTAATATCCGGGGCGATGCCCTCGCCGTGGATGTTCCGTCCATTGGGGGTGAAATAGCGCGAGGTCGTGATCTGCAACGCCGCGCCATCCTCCTTGTAAGGCATGATGGATTGCACGATGCCTTTGCCGTAGGTTGTGGTGCCGATCAGCGTCCCCGCCCCATAGTCCTGAATCGCGCCGGCTAAAATCTCAGAGGCGCTGGCCGAATTCCCGTTGATAAGGACTGTCAGCGGCAGGCCCAGCATTTCTGCATCGCTCTTTTCCTCGCGGCGGTTGCCGTTCACATCTTCTGTGTAGACGATCAGCCCCTCGGGCAACAGCATATCCGCAATGGGGACTACGATATCCATCATCCCGCCCGGGTTATCCCGCAGATCCAAAACGATGCCCTTTGCCCCTTTGTCCTTCATCTCGGCGATAGCCGCTTCCATCTTTTCCAGGGCATTGCCGCGGAACTCGGATATCTGGATATAACCGATGTTATCCGCCATCATGTGCCACTCCACCCGGTCCACCGTGACCTGCCGGCGGGTCAATGTCTTTTCAAGGGTCTGCCCGTCCCGCAAAATCGTCAGCTTCACCTGGGATAACTCCTCGCCCTTAATAAGCGCGGTGATCTGGCTTAGCTCCATTCCGCTCAAGTCCGCCCCATCTACGGAGGTGATCACATCGCCTTTTCGCAGGTCTACCTCCTGGGCAGGCGTATCAGAATAGACTTTAATGATGTTGAGCTGATGCGTATCCTTATCCATAGATACCACCACGCCTATGCCATAGTACAGCCCTTCTGCATCCTGTTGGCTCTCCGTGTATTCCTCAGGCGTATAGTAGCGCGAATAAGGGTCGTCCAGTCCTTCCACCATTCCTTTGATGGCTCCGTTGATCAACTTTTCGCCGTCCGGCGTTTCATAGTAATTCTTCATAATGCGCTGGTACACATCGTCCAGGCGCGCAAATCGCTCGATCGAGGCGTACTCGTCCGCGCTGACTGCCACCTGTTCGCCGGATAACTGCAAAATACTGCTGACCAGTACCGTCCCACCCACCGATAATATGGCCGTGGCGAGGATCAGCACGATCGCCAATCGCACGACCGATTGTTTTGAATACATACATTGCCTCCTTATTCTTAGTACCGCCGTACCTGCCGCTTCCGTAGTAGTATATTAACCGCGTCTGGTTTTAATCAGCATTTGGTGCAAACGGCACTTCTCCCAGCAGGGCATTTGGCATATGCCCTATGTGAAAAACTGGTTTTATTATACCAAGTATTTCTAAGATATTCCAGCTGCCCCTGATAAAGGGCAACGCGCCCTTTCCCTGTTCAGTTAGCTGAGTATAAATGTATGAATGGAAACTATTCTAGGACTGTCCATTTGGGCAGCAGACTTATAAATGGCATCTTAAAACCAAGGCCCAACAAAAAGCGTAAATTTTCGCATCACAAAAATGCCTAAAGTAGTTGACTTAGAGTACAGTCCAAGTTCTATAATACTCCATGTACGCGGTTACCCTTTCACGCTCAATTCATACTGCGGCTCACTGCAGCCGCTCGACATCGGAACCCTTACAAACTTAAAAATAAATCATACAAAAGGAGATTATCGCCATGCAAAAATCCAAGGTCTACTTTACCAAAGCGATCACGCCTGAAGCCATGATCAAGATGTTTGACGTTTTATCCGTCCAATTGCCCGGGAAGGTGGCCGCCAAAGTCCACTCCGGCGAGATCGGCAACCAAAACTTTATCCGCCCTGATTTTATGAAGCCCATCGTCGATCACGTGCAGGGCACCATCACCGAATCCAATACGGCCTATGACGGCAAGCGCAACAACACCAAAGCGCATTGGGAAACCATGCAGCAGCACGGTTGGACGCAGATCGCCACGGTCGATATTCTGGATGAAGAGGGCGATATGCAGCTGCCCATTCCCTCCGGCAAGCGCATCAAGACCAATTATGTGGGCGGCCACCTGGCCAATTACGATTCGATGTTGGTCCTTTCCCACTTTAAGGGGCACCCCATGGGTGGCTTTGGCGGCGCGCTGAAGAATATCTCCATCGGTATTGCCTCCTCCTTTGGCAAGGCGTATATCCACGGCGCCGGCAAGCCCGAGGAGATTTGGACGGCCGACCACGATTCTTTCCTGGAAGCTATGGCCGATGCGGACCGCTCGATCATGGACTATTTTAAGGATAAAATCGCCTTCATCAATGTCATGTGCAACATGTCGGTAGACTGTGATTGCTGCGCCGTTGCCGAAGATCCCAAGATCGGGGATATCGGCATCCTCTCTTCGCTGGATCCGGTGGCGCTGGATCAGGCTTGTCTGGATCTGGTCTATAGCTCGGAGGATCCCGGCAAGGCCGATCTGATCGAGCGGATCGAATCCCGTAACGGCGTGCACACCGTTGAGGCGGCCGCGGCGCTGGGCGTGGGCAGCCGGAAGTATGAGCTGATCTGCGTGGACTAATATTTCCATTCCCATCCAATCGGTATGCAAAAGGCAGGATACCCATAGGGTATCCTGCCTTTTCGATTCTCTTGTGACAGGGCTATCCGCGTAGCTTGGATACCGGGATCCACTGCGTTTCATCCGCCAAAAGCGATCGAATCTCCTCTTCAGTCTTGCCGTTAAACTGCGGGAGGTAATAGCCCGAATTCTCCGCCGGAAAATACCAGGCATAATCAAAATACACCATGGTCATTGAGGCATGGGGCTGATTGTTCAGCGTTCCCGGCGAATTGGTCACATAAACGATGGGCACCAGCGTGGTCTTGGTTACGCCCACCGCCAGATAATAGGTATCGTTGAGCAGCTCCTTATAGCGTTTTAGCTTGGGGCTGTACGGCCCGTATTGTTCGGTGGCCGCGTCCAGCAGCGCCTGGCGCCGTTCTTTAGAGAGGATGTTGTCCATCGAATACTCTGGCACAGCTCCGCCGTAGATATTCTGGTATACGTCAGCAAAAATATCGTTATTGGCGTTCCAGCCCGTATGGTTCTTCGCCGTTTCCAAAGTGATCTGGCGCATACCCTCCGGCTCATAAATACTATAGGTACGCGCAAGCACGTTGCGCAGCGGGCTGACCCGCGCGCTCACGCGGCACAGTTCCCTGTCCTGCGTATAGACTGACAACGTCACGTCCGCCTGATCCTTCCCCGCTTGGGCGCAGGTCATCTGCAGCTTTTTACCATTATAATAACCTTCGGCAAAGGCCAGCTCGCCATCCGTTTCCAGGTACCCCTCCGGGGACAGCGTAATCTTACCGTCCCCCAGGTCCAGTGTAACCTCGTCGGCCACAGTCAGCGATTGGGCATATGCCGTCTCCTTGCGGATGGCATCCATCACGTTGCCGACGATCAACTGTCCATCCGAGCGGGTCGCTACCTGCCGGTAGATCTTCAGGATAGGCCCCACCAGCATCGAAGCGCAAAGTGAAAATATCGCCGCTACCGCCAGCGCCACAATGGCTTCGACCAGCGTGAATCCTCCTTTTCTCATGGCGCTATCCCCCCTGGTATGGGCATAAAATACCGCAGCTGCCCCTGCTCTTTTTGCAGGACCGGTACATCGATCAGCACATCGCCAACGCTTAGGCGCAGTGCGCCATCCGGCGCTGCGGCGCTGGTGGGGCCGTTATCTTTTTCGATGGCGGCCATATCCATTTCCAGCGCCTCCATGCTCTCATAGGCGCGCCGGTTTAAGTTTATGGCGCTTTGAACTAAAACCGTCGCCCCCAACAAAACGATCAGAATCACCGCAAAGCTGACGATGGCCTCCACCAGCGTTTCGCCCCGGCATCCCAGCGCCTGGCGCATCACTGTCTTAAATCCTGCACGGTCCACTTTTCGTCCCACCGCCCTTCCCCCTCTTCCTTTACGGCCCACATCCGGCAGCTGTAAACCGCCTGCATCCGGTATTCCTGGCCCCGGTAGGTCACCGTAAAGGCCATTTCCAGCTGGTCGATGGCAACAGAATATTCGGTTATCTGTCCCTCTCCATCTCTTTTCATAACCGCCGCCTTGCCGGCGTAGTTCAAGGTCAACCCAGTCACGCCGCATTCGTCATTGGGCGCGTCTACCACCGGTGCAAGGGTATGGCGCAGGTCGATCTCCTCTTTGCCCGAGCTCATAAGCTCGGTTACCGCGTCATCCCGCAGTTTATGGCCCAGCTGGCCGTGCTGCAAGGTCTCATCCAACGTATCCAATACCGAGCGGGCATAGTAATAGGTCTGCCGGTCCTGTATGCGCTGGGTCGCGGTACCTACGCTGGCCGAGGCCGCCGTCAGGACCGATACGCCGATCAGCAAAAACAGGAACAGGAGGATCAGCGCTAGGATCATCGATTCTCCACCGCGCTGGCCGCTCATCCATTTTTTAAACCGCCCGATCACTTTTGCACCCCTTCATACGGCGGAGAGAGGTATTCAAACCCGGAACCATCCGCCAAAGTATAGCTGAGCTTGACCTGGAAAGGCTTGCCCAGGCCGGAAAGGCCATTCCACCCCTGGTTGCCCGCCTCATCCCACAGCAGTACAGCCACATATTCCCTGTAGCCCGAATTGGCCGAAGGCGCCTGCTCGTAGAACGGATACTGATGGCTGCCGCCGCCCGCAATGGAATCTACCGGCCCGCGGCCTCCATTCCAAGCCTGTATCGCCTGGCCAACGCCGTCTGTACGGTAGGGCTGGCGCAGCATTTCCGGCTTGATGGAGAAGGTTTCCTCCCCATTTTGGAATAGAAAAGTCAGCTCGATCTTAAGCACCTCATCTATCTGCCCTTCCGGCAGCCAGAAGTGGATCGCCGTGGTCCGCTCCCGGCTCTGTTCACTCGTAACCAGATCATCCGGCTGCTGGCCTTCATAGGTGGTGGTCACCTCCTGGCTCTGGGCCCAGGGCAGCTCATCTTGCCCGCCGCCCTTTCCGTAGGGGTATAGCTTTGCGGTGCAGGAGGCCGCTTTTTCGGGCAGATATTGGTTATCCTGCGCGCCGCCCTTGGGCCAGCTGATCCACAGCACAAATTCATAGCGGTAGCCATCCGCATAGTCCGGACTTTCGGCATTCAGCCGCATGGCCGCGCCGTCACAATAAGCGTAATCCGTATCGCCCGCTAAGTTGCCATACCAGCCCATGGTGGCGTGCAGCCCCTGTCCGTAATCAATGGCGCTGAATTGTTCCGCCTTACGGCGGGTCGTTTCATCAATGGCGAAAACCACATCGCCCTGGTCGGTATGCAGTACAAGGTCGGCCGCCTTTTCGCGGAACATAAAGTGCACTTCCAACAGGCCGCCCTCTTTTTCCGCAATGCGCACCCGCGCCACGTCCTCCAGCACCATCTGATAGGGCGTACGATGGAAGCCAGCGGCCAGCGCACAGTCTGAATCCTTCACATTGAGATAGGGATAAGGGTATTCATAGACGCCAACGCCATTCCCCTGCGCGTTGGGCAGCAGTTGCCCCATCCGGCTTTGCCGCAGGGTTTTCGCGTCCAACATCTCTACACCCGTCAGCTGCTTTGGTTCCCCATCTATCTGTGTGCGGCAGAGCGCCGTGCGGTTGTGCATGTTCTGCAAAAATGCGCACCCTTCCATATCCGCAAGGTTTAGGCCCACCGCGCCGCCAAACGCATCCCCCACATATTGGGCGTTGTAAGCGCGGGCGATAGATCCGTGGTTGATCCCCGCCAGCCCGCCGGATAGCGCCTCTGGGTGCAGCGCCTCATCCACGACATAAGCGCTGAATCCATATTCAGTGGACAGCTTTGTCCTCACATTTACAAGCCCGGTATTATAGCAATCCTCTATCTTGCTAGAGTGGCTGCCCACCAGTCCACCGGCCGTGGCGCCGCCCGCCACGTCTCCCGCATTATAGCTAGAGCGCACGCCCAGGCCGCCGCTTTCTCCGGTCACCCCGACCAGCCCGCCGGCGTCTCCCGCATCGGCCGCTTCCACTTTGGACGCGTTCACGCAATAGTAAAGGGAGCCGCCCGCCATCTCGCCAGCAATACCGCCGGCCCGCGCGCCCTTGCCCGTGGCGCTGATGGTAAAGATATTGTTTTGTACCGTTCCCCGGTCCGGCTTGTAATCCGATTGGCTGCCATCGGCATAGGCGCCAAAGTAGGGCGTGCCGACGATGGCCGGCGCCCCCTCTTGCAGACCGCTGGCGGTACCTACCTCGCAGTAACGCAGTTCACCCTGGCTGCTAGCCGCCACGCCGCCGGCTGCTTTTCCCGCCTGAACATTGGCGGCGGCCATGCATTTGAGAACGGCGGCCCTTTGCTCATTGGCCCCTACGATCCCTCCGGCGTAACCTGCGCTTTCGTGCGCCTGCACGTCACACAATACCGTACAGCTCTCCACGCTGCCCTTGCCTAGGTTCCCCGCCGCGATGCCTCCTGCCAGCTTACCCGCGCTGACATCTGCCCCATTCACACTTAAGGTGATGGACCCGCCGTCATTCTGCCCGGCAATACCGCCGGCCTGGCCTTCACTTGCGCCGGAGGTCACGCGTCCATCCACCATACAATGCTCGATCTTTCCCGCATTGTACGCCGCAATGCCGCCGGCTAGCTTCTCCCCATTGATAAAATACGCTTGCCGCGCCGTCTCATCCGCCGCGTCAAAGCGCTCCAAATAGCCCTCCGTATAGGTCAGGGCAATATCCTTAACCTGCGCCGTTTGCGATAGCCCATCAAAAAGGCCCGCCCGTTCGCCATCCACAGTCAGGTCCTGCAGCGCATAGGCGTTGCCCGCCTCGTCCGAGCCGGAATAACTGCCCTTAAAACCGGTATCGCTCTGCCCCGCGGCATCGCCAATGGGCTGCCAAAGCAACGGCCTGCCCGCATGATCCGTCATGGCGATATCCTGCCTTTGCACAAAACCGGCGGCCGCCTTATAGCGAATGTTATGCAGGTGCCGCACGCTGGCAACGCCATAGGTCACCGTGTCACCCGTCTGGGTCTCGTCGGCATAATAAGCGTGCACCATGCCGGCATTGGCGCTTTTGCTCTGCGCGCCGCTGGATACCGTAAGGGAGGCCGTTAAGGCGCCCGGCTGGATATTGGGATAATTCTCGGCGATGCTCATCCCGGGGTATACCGCGTCCAGCACCACAACCAGCAATTCCCGGTCCCCTTCCTCCGTCAGATAAGCCGCTACATGGCGCACCGTTCCATCTGCCCGGGTCACTTCAAAGGGATTTTGCAGCGCGTATTCCAGCGTCAGGTTCGTGCCGATAGCCTCCAGCGAAAGGCCGCTGTCCGCTCCCTCTTTTTCAACGATATGCAGGCTCTCCTCCATCCCATTGGCGGGTTTAAGGGTAATGTCATACGCAAAATCAGCGCCCCGGTTTTGCGGCAGCAGGCATTCCAGCGTCAAAATTCCGTAATTGGCGCCGCCATTGATGTTATGCCCCGCCGCCTGCCCGGTATAGTCCACAAGCGCGATCTCCACATCTCCAATCTGCTCTACCGCGCTGGCCTTGCCCGTACCGTCCACGCCATAATAGCCCGTACGGTTGGCCGCAAGGTTATCCTGCGTTCGGTCGGTCACGTTGTAGCCAGCCCCTGCGTAGCCTAAGGGCGCTGAAGTATCGCTGTAAAATGCGGAGAGCATATTTCCGTTTAGCACATTAAATTCAATCAGGATCGACTGATTCAAAACCGTCTTGTCGGCAATATAGGGTTCCAGCAGATCGTACAAAGCCTGGCCTGCGGCCCCCTGACCCTGATCTAAACGCAAAAAGCCGATATTATCGCTATTCTGGTCGATCTCCTGCTGGGGCAGCGCCGGGGCAATATCTTGCAGCGCCACACTGCCTTCCGCCGGTTGGGTCTGCCCGTTGCCATAGCGGTTGGTCAGCGCGCTCTGGGCCGCCATAAACACGGTACGCGCGGTCTCATTTCTGGCTCTTTGCTGGGCTAAAGTAATATAGTTGACGATGCCCGGCACCGCCGCAGCTGCCAAAATCGCCAGAATCGTCACTGTGACGATGGCCTCCACCAGTGTAAAGCCCTTATGCAATTGCCTCTTGTCTGCTTTCATCCATCCACTTCCAAGTATTAATATCGCTCAATCCAGGTACTGGCGCAGGTCGCCGGCATCCGCTGCGTACTGCAGCGCGGTCTCCCGGGTGATCTTGCCCTGGCGGACTAAGGCGGCCAGGCTGGCGCTTAATGTATGCATCCTCTGCGCCCCTCCGGATTGCATCAGCGTACCCAGCTGGTGGCATTTGTTCTCGCGGATCAGGTTACCCACCGCATCGGTGCCGATCAATATCTCGGTAGCGACCGTGCGCCCTCCGCCCGAGGCCAGCGGCAACAGCTGCTGAGTGATTACCCCCCGCAAGATCAGCGAAAGCTGCGTGCGCATCTGCTGCTGTCCCTGAGGCGGGCAGGTATCCACAATCCGGTCAATGGTCTGCGCAGCGCCGGTGGTGTGCAAAGTCGAAAGCACCAGGTGCCCGGTCTCCGCCGCGGTAACGGCGGTAGAAATCGTCTCATAATCCCGCATCTCGCCCACCAGAATGATATCCGGGTCCTCACGCAGCGCAGAGCGCAGGGCGCTGGCAAAGGAGGGGACGTTTTCCCCCACTTCGCGCTGGTGTACCATCGCCCTGTTTTGCGCAAAAACATATTCGATCGGATCTTCCACCGTCAGGATATGCGCCGGGCGGGTACGGGATAGGTGGTCGATCATCGCGGCCAGCGTGGTAGACTTACCGCTGCCCGTTGGGCCGGTCACCAGGATCAGCCCCCGGGGCTGATCGGCCAGCTGCTGTACCGCAGGCGGCAGGTTCAGCTCCGCCAGGGTAGGGATATGGTCGCTGAGCAGGCGGATAGCCGCCGCCAGGCCCAACCGGTGGCGGTAAATGTTCACCCGTTGGCGCGTTCCATCGGGTGCCTGCCAAGCAAAGTCCTGATCCTCCCCGCGCTCCAGCGCCTCTTGTCTGCGCGCATCACACAGAGAAAGGATCATCTCCCGCACCTGCCCCTCCTCCAGCGCTGCGCTGCAGGGCACCAGGCTCCCGTGCAGGCGCAGCGAGACCGGCATTCCCTCTGTTAGGTGGATATCGGAGCAGCCCTGCTCCCGCGCGATGGCAATCAGCGCGTCAATGGTCATTTTGCTTTCCTCCTAATCGGCATAATAGGATACCTTGTAATATTCTTCCATCGTGGTCACGCCCCCAAGCACCAGGTCCCGCGCCGCATCCTTCAGCGTAACAAACTGCTGATGCGCGCGCACATATCCGGCGATATCGTCCATCGGCGCCTCTTCGGTAATTAGGCGGCGCAGCCCCTTATCGATCAGCACTACCTCATGCACGGCCGTGCGCCCCCGGTATCCGGTGTCATTGCACATATGGCAGCCCGCACCCCTTTTGAGGGATACCATCCGGTCCACCCCCAGCGCCTGGCGCTCTGTCAGGTCTGCTGTATAGCTTTCCCCGCAATAGGGGCAAACCTTGCGCATCAGCCGCTGGGCTACCAGGCCCACCAGCGAGTTGGCTACCAGATAGGATGGGATGCCCATATCCCGCAGGCGGACGATGGAAGAGATCGCATCGTTGGTATGCAGGGTCGAAAGCACCAGATGCCCCGTGATGGCCGCGCGCACGGAGATCGAGGCCGTTTCGCTGTCCCGCGTTTCGCCCACCATGATAATATCCGGGTCCTGGCGCAGCAGCGCCCGCAGGCCCCGCTCAAATGTCAGCCCCGCCACGGTATTGACCTGCATCTGGTTTACCCGCGCCAGGTTGCGCTCCACCGGGTCCTCAATGGTGGAGATATTGACCATGCGCTGGGCCAGCTTCTCTAGCACCATATAAAGCGTGGTGGTCTTGCCCGAGCCCGTAGGGCCGGTGATATAGATTATGCCATGGGGCGAGGCCAGCATATGGCCGAACTTGTCGTAATTATCCTGCGTCATGCCATAGCGCTGTGCATCGTCCACCACGGCTTTGGCCAGCAGAAAGCGGATCACCGCCTTTTCGCCAAATACGGTGGGGATGATAGACACGCGGGCGTTGATCTCCACCCCTTCTACCGTGGTGCGGAAATGCCCGTCCTGAGGCAGCCGGCGCTCGGCTATATCCAGGTTTGAAAGGATCTTGATGCGGGCGATCAGCGACTGGAGCAGGGAGCTGGAGAGCGTGACATAGTCGGTGATCACGCCGTCCATGCGCATGCGCACCGCTACGTGTTCCTCAAAGGGCTCGATGTGGATATCGCTGGCGTTGATGCTGTATCCCCGCATCAAAAGGCTGTTGAGCACCTGTACCACCGGCGCGGCCTCGTCCGTATCCTCGGCGGCCTCTACCGGTTCGGCCGTAACGGCGGCATTAGCCCAGGTCGCCGTAGCCCGCGCGTCGATCTCCGCATAATAGTATTCGATCGCCCGGTCGATATTGGCCGTCACATCCAGCAATATTTCCGGCGTCAGCTGTGTCAGTTGACGTACGTCTTCTATGGCATAGAAATTCAGCGGATCGCTCATGACGATGGCGATCCGGCTGCCCTTTAGCGCCACGGCGATGAGATTATACCGCTGCGCCAGCGCCTTGGGGATCTTTTCCACCGCGGCCACATCTACCTGATAGGTGCCAAGGTCCACCATCTGAAGGTTCATGCGCAGGGCAAGCGCCTCTAGCATCTGCTTTTCCGTTACAAAGCCCAGCTCGATCAGGATCGCGCCCAGGCGCTTATCGCCATGCTGTTTCTGGTAATCCAGCGCATGCCCCAGCTGCTCCTCGGTGATATAGCCGTACTGGCGCAGCACTTCGCCAATGGGTATATTTTTCATCACGGGTTTACCTCCCCCTCCGGCAGCAGCGCTTGATCCAGCATCAGGATCTCAAAGCCGATATTCATCGTCATCTGACCGGTCTGCTCTGCAGCGCCAAGGGTATTGCCGCCGCCTCTGGGCTGCAGGTTATAATCGCAGATCCGTACGCCGTATAAACCCTGCACCTGGTCGGCCAGGCGCACAAAATCATCCATCGTCCCGCTGGCCACCACGCGCACCTGCCTCACGGCAAGCGCCTCGCTCTTTTCGGCATCCTGCGCTTGTGCTTCCTCGTTTAAATCCTTCATTTCGATCGAGAGCGCTTCCGCGGTCAATCCCTGCCCTGTCAATATCCCCGTAAGGTAGGTATCCAGCTGGTCGTTTGACATGGGCTGCAAAAAGCGCCCTTCCAATTCCCTGATCCGCGCGCGGTCCTCGTCCAGCGTCTGCTTCACGCCATCCACCAGCGTCAGGGCCTGGGCCATGTTGGCCTGGCGCACCTGCTGCTCGCCGATCACTTCATCCGCCGCGTCGATAGCATCCAGCGTGGGGCGGATCGCCAGCATCACCAGCCCTACGACCAGAAGCAGGGTGACCATGATATAGATCAGCACCTTTTCGCGTTTTGAAAGTTTTGCCATATCCACCCTCCCCTAATCCTGCGCAGCGTACAGTGCGCAGCCGATGGTGCAGGTATAGCTGCCATCCGCGGCGCTGTTGTAGCCGGTATAGTCGATCGCATAAAAAAGCCCGGTATCCCGCAGCTTTTGCACCGCTTGGGGCATGACCTCGGCAGAGGCCGCCTTGGCGCCTAGCTGCAGCGTCACACCGTCATAGTGGTAGGATTGGATGGTAAAATCCGCATCCGTGCAGGCCGCCACCTTGCCAAACAGTTCCTGGTCTAAAGTGGGATAGGCAGCCTGCCCCTGCGCAGATGCTTGTAAGGCGTCCGCCGCCTGGGCCAGCGTATCCCGCTGTGCGGTAAGAGCCAGCGCCTCCTCATAGGCCGGCATATGCCGGTCGATATAACCTTCCAACTGGTCTAATTGCTGGTTTTTTCCGGCTAACGCGATCTGCAATACTGCAAATACCGCCAGCAAAACCACGCATATCCCCGCCAGCGGGGCGATATAGGCTGCCCTGCGGCGGAGCCGCGGCCGGTCGACCGTCTTTTCGCGGTGGTAGCTGGCTATAAAATTAATATCTTTACGCTGGCCTATCATTGGCAGCTCCCCCCTAAAAATCAAATAGATTGCCGGCGGCGTAGGCATAATCTGCCATATCAAAGCCGTCCGGGGCGTCGATCTCGCATCCGCCTTGGGATAGCTGGCCGACCCTGAGCCCGAATGCACGGCAAACCTCGGCCTGCAGTTCCCGCTCCTGGGGCCGCAGCCCTGCCAGGTACAAGTGCGTGACCGCTTCGCCGCTTTTTTGGGATTGGTTAAACTGGATCAGCGTGGATACCGCGCGTTCCACCTCGGCCTGCAGCCCCTCGCTCCCCCGTTCGGCCAACAGCCGCGAACGGTTGGCAAAGCGAAACTGCCCCTTTACAAAGACGGCGGCCCCCAGCACATTGCCATCCAGCACCATGATAATAAAGGTCTGTTCCCGCAGCGCAGGTAAATTGCGCACCAGCTTGATCTGGCTGTCCAGCGCCGTATTGACCGCGCCAAGGGCAATGCCGCTCTCTTTTAAAAGCTGCACATAGCTCTCTACCATCTCCCGCTTGACCGCGCACAGCAGCGCCTCTACGCCGCCTTCCTGCGCCCGCGGCTGCAGCACCGCATAATCGCACAGCAACTCCTGCGCGTTCTCCATATCCGCAAACTCTCCCCGTACCAGCTCCAGCATTCTTTTGGGCCGCAGGGCGGGCAGGCGCATCTGTTTATAATAAATCGCGCTAGAGTCGATGCACAGCCGCACATTTTGCCATTTCAGGCTGGGATAATCCCTGCGCAGCTGCTCTAAAGCCGCACGCAGCGCCCGCTCATCGGTGATAACGCCATTGATCATCACGCCTTCCGGCAGCGGGGTGGCGGCATGCGTCTGTATCTTCAAGCCCCGTCTCCCCGCCTCGCCCATGACGACCTGCACGCGCTCATTAGCAATATAAATCGAGGTAATCATACTTGCTCTCCCTTCAGAAAATAGCCCGGTCTACATGCCGCCGGAGGCGCCGATCGTATCATAGAGCGAAAGCAGCGGCAGCATCACCGATATAATGATCGACCCGATGACCACCGCCAAAATAATGATCAGGCAGGGTTCCACCAGCGCCGTCAGCCGGCTGATAGCCATCTCCGCTTCATAGTCAAAATTATCCGCCGTTGCGCTTAGCATATCGTCCAGCTGGCCGGTCTCCTCGCCGATCTGTACGCTGGCGGCCAGTTTGCTGTCAAATCCGTCGATCTTGGAGAGCGCGCCCGACAGCGATTCGCCCGAGCGCACGGCCCGTATGGCCTCAGGGAATTGCGCCTCAATATAGACGTTGCCCACCGTGCTGCGGGCGTTTTGTAGCGCGTTCATGATTGAGATGCCGCTGGCGTATAACGAGCTGAGCGATTCGGCAAAGCGCGCCGTATAGATAATGCGCATCAGCCTGCCTATCCCGGGGAAGTGTACCTTCCACCGGTGTAGCCGCATTTTGACCACCGGAATGCGGATCACCGTCTGCACGAGCAGGACCGCCAGCAAAATACCGATCAATACCCAGATCCAGTTTTGCCGCATGCCATTGCTCAGGTTGAGCATGAATTGGGTAATGCCCGGCATCGGCGCATCGATCCCTTCAAATACCGTAAAAAACTTGGGCAGCACTAATAGAAAGATCAGCATCACCACAATAAAAGTTACGATGATCAGCAGTACCGGGTAAATCATGGCGTTTTTGACCTTGCGGTTGAGCCGGTAGTTTTTTTCGTAATGCCCGGCCATCTTTTGGCTGGTCAGGTCCAACCTGCCGCTGGCCTCGCTGGCCCGGTACATGTTGATCAGCAGTTCTGGAAAGACATCCCCCTGCTGGGCCATGGCCTCCGAAAGCACCAACCCCTGCTGCAGGCAGCGCTGCAAATTCAAATACACCGTTTTGACCTTTTCGGGTATATCCCGCCCCGCCATGATGCCGATCGCCCGGATCAGCGGCACGCCAGAGGAAAGCATGGTGCCCAGTTCCCGGCAAAACTCCGATAGCTGGCGGGGTTTGAGGCGATAGCCATTTTGCCGCGCCTGGGTCTCCTCGCACTCCAAAAGATAAAGCTCCTGCTCGCGCAACAGCTCGCGCAGCGCCGGTTCGCTGGCGGCACGTAAGATGCCGCGTACCGGCTTGCCATCGATCCGTCTGGCGCGATAGCGATAATCAGGCATGTTCCTAACTCCTTTGTCCCTTTTAATGTGCGGGCGGTTCTAAATAAACAGCGACAGGTAGGCGTGCAGCACCGGCTCTCCTGCCAGAAGCGCCAAGGCTACGCCTGCAGCAAGAAAGGGCCCGAAGGCAATCGTATCCTTCCGCCCTTTTTTATGGGTCGCTAACAGGTAAGCTCCATAGCCGCCCGCCGTAAGCAGGGCGAAAAACGTGCCTACCAATATCTGCTGCCAGCCCAAAAGCAGGCCGCAGACCGCCATTAATTTTATATCTCCCCCGCCGAAGCTGTTTTTGATCAGCAGCGCCATCGCCAGCATGGGCAGGCTGACGGCTACAAGGCCGATCCCCCGCGATAGCAGCGAAACCTCGGGGAATACCCCTATCGCCGCCAGGGCGGGAACGGCCAGCGCGAGCACCAAACCGTTAGGGATCTCCTGGGTGTCCCAATCGATCAGGGCGACGGCCAGTAAAACCGCGCAGGACGAAAAGGCTATAAGCGCGGCAAGCGTATAGCCATGGACCCACACGCAGGCCAGCGCCACAGCGCCGGACAGCGCCTCTACCGCCGGATAGCGCGGGGATATCTTTTCTTTGCAAAACCGGCACCGGCCCTTCAGGCAGAAAAAGCTGAGCACCGGGATCATATCGTAAGCTTTCAGGGTTTTTCCGCAGGCCGGGCAGAAAGACCGGCCTTTGACCATATCCAGCTTGCGCGGCAGCCGGTAGGCCACCACATTTATAAAACTGCCGGTACAGCTGCCGAATAAAAAGGCAAACAACCCTAAAACTCCGTAAGCTACAAATTCCATTTTTTCTCCACGGCATTTGGCGCCGCAAGCCCAAAGTCTTCCCATATACGATAAGAGCGGCTTAAAGCCTTAAGCCGCTCTGTACCCTCTCTTAGAAAAATGGACTAAGAAACCGTATACGGGTCGTCCGCCGTGGAACTGTATGTTACTGTTTTATTGCCGGAAGACTTCATCTCAAACGCTGTGACCTTACCGTCGGTTACGGTCATACTCGTCACAGTAGCGCCAACATCAGCCAATGATTGAATCTGGTTGATATAATCGCTATGTGTACTCGGGGTCATCGTTACCGTAGCCGAGTCAAACGCCTTGTAATTCTCCGATACAATCGTCTGGCCTGCAACCAGTATCGTCCGCCCTTCGACCACCGCGGTCTTATCCTCTGCCTTGTTGATCCAGCCGATCATGGAGGGGACCATGATCGCGGCCAGGATCGCCAAGATCACGACCACCACGATAACTTCGACCAGGGTAAAACCTTTTTTGTTGTTTCTTGCTTTGAGTGCCATCTCCATCAGAAACCTACCTCCAACAATGTCATATTGTAAATCAGGATGCCTGAGTACTCCTCCTCTACCAAACGATAATCTATATCAAAGTCTAATAAGTCTTAGTGTCAATCATACTGCGTCCGCCATCATATTGCAAGAGAATGTAAAAAAATGTGAAAAACCAGAAAAATGAACTATCCGGTCGAATAACTCATCTTTCTGGCTTATCCTTCACCACAGACGCTTTAGCGGCCCATATTCAATTATCTCGCGCCAAAATGCTTCGCATATAGAGCTGCCTGGCCGCCTAAACTGCGCCAATAATGCTGCACGGCTATAGCAGCAGCTGCGCCGAACCAAACGAGAAGAACTGGTATCCTTCTTGAACGGCGATTTTATAGGCATTTAAAATCTGTTCTCTGGACGCAAAAGCGCTGACCAGCATTAAAAGCGTGGATTCGGGCAGGTGGAAGTTAGTAATCAGCGCGTCCACCACTTTGAACTTGTAGCCCGGCATGATAAAGATCTCCGTCCAACCGCTGCCGGCATGCACCACGCCTGCCTCGTCGGCCACGCTCTCCAGCGTCCGCACGGAGGTGGTCCCTACGGCAAAGATCTTATTGCCGCGGGCATGCGCTGCATTGATCTGATCTGCCGCTTCGGGCGATACCTCGTAATACTCGCTGTGCATATGGTGGTCTTCCACATGCTCTTCTTTGACGGGACGGAAGGTGCCCAGGCCTACGTGCAGCAGGATCGGGACGATCTCGACGCCCTTTTGCTTCACCTTATCCAGCAGCTCCGGGGTAAAGTGCAGCCCGGCTGTGGGCGCGGCGGCAGAACCATCGTACTTGGCATACACGGTCTGGTAGCGGTCGCGATCCTCCAGCCGTTCGTGGATATAGGGGGGCAGCGGCATCTGTCCCAGACGCTCTAGCACCTGCTCAAACACGCCTTCGTAGCTAAAGCGCACGATGCGCCCGCCCTCGTCCGCATGGCCGATGATCTCTGCCACCAGCTCTCCGTTGCCAAATTCAAAGCGCGCCCCCACCGGCGCCTTTTTGCCCGGCTTTAAGATAACCTCCCACTCGTCCCGGCTGAGGCGTTTGAGCAGTAAAAACTCGATCTTCCCGCCGGTACCCACCTTTCGGCCGTACAGCCTGGCGGGAATCACGCGCGTATGGTTGACTACCAACACGTCGCCGGGGCTCAAATACTCCAATATATCGTAAAAATGCCGGTGCTCGATGCGATCCTGCGCCCGGTGTACCACCATCAGCCGCGAGGCGTCCCGCGGCTCCATGGGTTTTTGGGCGATCAGCTCCTGGGGCAGGTCGTAATAAAAATCGCTTTTATTCAAAGGCGTCGCTCTCCATTTCTAATCCGCTAATAAAGTCGTCTGCGTGCGCTCTTCCACATGATCCGGGGCCACATAACCCATATGCCGGTAGGCCAGCGCCGTGCATATCCGCCCCCGCGGCGTGCGGGAGATAAAGCCCAGCTGCATCAGGTACGGCTCGTACACATCCTCAATGGTGGAGGTCTCCTCCCCCGTGGTGGCGCCCAAAGTATCCAAGCCCACCGGGCCGCCGCCAAATTTGCAGATGATGGCCTCGAGGATCCTGCGGTCCGTCTGGTCCAGACCCAGCGCGTCTACCTCCAACAGGTTCAGCGCCTCGTCTGCCACCGGGCGGGTGATGACCCCATCAGCCTTGACCTCGGCAAAGTCCCGCACGCGCTTTAACAGCCGGTTGGCGATGCGGGGCGTACCCCGGGAGCGGCGGGCGATCTCGGTTGCGCCCGCAGGCTCGATGGAAATATCCAGTATTTTAGCCGAGCGCCGCACGATAGTGCTCAGGTCTTCATCGTCGTAAAGCTCCAGACGGTTGGTGATGCCAAACCGGTCCCGCAACGGCCCGGTCAGCATGCCCGCGCGAGTCGTCGCCCCCACCAGCGTGAACTTGGGCAGGTCCAGCCGGATCGAACGGGCACTGGGGCCCTGCCCCAGCATGATATCCAGCGCAAAATCCTCCATGGCTGGGTAGAGCACCTCTTCAACACTATGGTTAAGACGATGAATCTCGTCGATAAACAGCACGTCACCCTCGGCCAGGTTGGTGATCAGCCCCGCCAGATCCTTGGGCTTTTCGATGGCCGGGCCGGAGGTCACGCGGATGCTGGTGCCCATCTCATTGGCGATGATATTAGCCAGGGTAGTCTTCCCCAATCCGGGCGGGCCGTACAGCAATACGTGATCCAGCGGTTCGTGCCGGTTGCGCGCCGCCTCGATAAAAATCTTCAGTTTTTCCTTAACCTTTTGCTGCCCCACATACTC
The DNA here is from genome assembly GCF_014384745.1 of Luoshenia tenuis. NCBI lineage: Bacteria > Bacillati > Bacillota > Clostridia > Christensenellales > Christensenellaceae > Luoshenia > Luoshenia tenuis. The sequence continues at coordinate 78,137 of NZ_JACRSO010000006.1, read as the reverse complement.
CTCGATGCTGCGCGGGCGCAGGCTGTACTCCGCCTCGTCGTCCTCCCGCAGCCCGGGGCTGATAATGCGATCCTCTTCCTGCATCTTGCTTCTCCCTTAAATTGATAACCGCTATTTCGCGCGCCCGTCCAGCCTGCGCAGCGCCAGCAGCACCAGATCCTCCACCCGGTCTGCCTTGCCTTCCAGGGCGCGGATGGCCTTGGCCGCTTCCGCGCTTTGATACCCCAGCGCAATCAGCGCCTGTACGGCCTCGCCCTCTACGGTCGCGCCGGAAATCCCCTCGGGCGCCGCCTCACCGGCGGTGGCGGCCAGCTCTTCGTTGTTGATCTTTTCCTTGAGCTCCAGGCAAAGCCGCTGGGCCGTCTTCTTCCCCACGCCCGGCACACCGCTAAGCCTTGCTGCGTCCCCGGTGACCAGGGCCACGGCAAGGTCGCTCACCGTCAGGTTGGAAAGCACCGCCAGCGCCAGCTTGGGCCCTACGCCCGAGACGCCGATCAGCCGGTCAAACATCTTTTTTTCTTCCAGACTGGCAAAGCCATAGAGCACCATGGCGTCTTCTCGCACGGCCAGATAGGTATAGATGCGCGCTTTTTGTCCCACCGGGCCTGCCGCGGCAATGGCCGAAGCCGTCGCCATGATCAGATACCCCACGCCGCCGGCGTTGATAACGATGGAATCCAAACTTTTTTCTTCGATTTTCCCCTCAATAAATGCGTACATAAACTTTCCTTTATATGAATATTACTTGATTTTGAACAGTTGCTGGCTGTTTGCGCTGTGCGCATGACAGATAGCCACCGCCAGCGCGTCCGCCGCGTCGTCCGGCTTGGGGATATCCGGCAGGTTCAGCAGCACCTTGACCATCTGCTGCACCTGGTTCTTTTCCGCCCTTCCGTACCCCACCACGCCCTGTTTGATCTGCAAGGGCGTGTATTCAAAAAGCTGTTCACTCTCCTGGGCCGCGGCCAGCAGCGCCACGCCGCGCGCCTGGCCTACGGTGATGGCCGTCTTGGCGTTTTTGGCAAAGAACAGTTCTTCAAAGGCAATCGCCTCGGGCTGAAAGAGCATCAGCAGCTTTTTCATTCCGTTATACACCTGCTCCAGCCGCTGGGGCAGTGGCATCCCCGCGGGCGTGGTCAGCACGCCGTTTTCAATATGCTTTAGCCTTGAACCCTGGGATTCGATCACGCCGTAGCCTACGATCGCAATTCCCGGGTCGATCCCTAAAATCCTCAAAACAGCCCTCCATCCCGCGTTTTTTACCCGTTGGGGAATTGATAATCCCCGCCCGGTTTGCTATAGTAATCTTATGCTTTTTGCAAAAGCTTGTCAACGCGGGAAAAGCGGCCGTTCATAAAATCGTCACAAGAATTTTCCCTTCCGCTATTGCATAAGTAATCATGGTTATGTATAATTATATAAAATTCGACGAAAACGGGCGCGCGCCCGTTCAATATTTAGGAGGCGAGTTTTGCTATGGCAAAAGAAAAAGTAATCTTAGCGTACTCCGGCGGACTGGATACCTCGATCATCATCCCGTGGCTCCAAGAGAACTACGATTATGAGGTCATCGCCGTTGCAGCGGATGTGGGGCAGGGCGAAGAGCTGGAGCCCTTAAACGAAAAGGCCATCCGTACCGGCGCCAGCAAGATTTATATTGAAGATCTGCGCGAAGAGTTTGTGACGGATTTTATCTATCCCACCATGAAGGCCGGCGCGGTGTACGAGGGCAAATACCTGCTGGGTACTTCCATCGCCCGCCCGCTGATCGCCAAACGTCTGGTGGAGATCGCCGAAAAAGAGGGCGCTGTAGCCATCTGCCATGGCTGCACCGGCAAGGGTAACGATCAGGTTCGCTTTGAGCTGACCATCAAAGCCCTGGCGCCTCACCTGAAGATCATCGCCCCCTGGCGGATCTGGGATATCAAATCCCGCGAGGAAGAGATCGAGTACGCCCAGGCCCGCGGGATCGACGTGCCGGTCACCAAAAAGCGCCCCTATTCCATGGACCGTAACCTGTGGCACTTAAGCCATGAGGGCGCGGATCTTGAAGACCCCTGGAACGCGCCGAAGGACGAGCTGTATATGATCTGCACCCCGCCGGAAAAGGCGCCGGATACCCCCACTTACGTGGAGATCGAGTTTGAAAAAGGCGTCCCGGTCAAGATCGACGGGAAGGCGCTCTCGCCGCTGGAAATTATGGATAAGCTCAACGCCCTGGGCGCGGCTAACGGCATCGGCATCGACGACATCGTGGAAAACCGCCTGGTGGGCATGAAATCCCGCGGCGTGTACGAGACCCCGGGCGGAACCATTTTGTACGCCGCCCATAAAGAGCTGGAGTACCTTACGCTGGATCGGGCCACGCAGCACTACAAAGAGACCATGGCCGTGCGCTATGCCGAGCTGGTCTACGACGGCTGCTGGTACACCCCGCTGCGCGAGGCCATGGCTGCGTTTGTGGATTCCACCCAGGAGACCGTCACCGGCACGGTCCGGCTGAAGCTGTACAAAGGCAACTGCGTGCCCGCGGGCTGCAAATCCCCTTATTCCCTGTACAGCGAGGAGTTTGCTACCTTTGGCGAAGACGAGGTCTACAACCAGAAGGATTCCGAAGGCTTTATCAACCTGTTCGGCCTGCCGCTTAAAGTTCGCGCGCTGATGATGGAGAACCTGAAAGGAAACAAGTAAGATGAAGCTTTGGGGCGGACGCTTTCAAAAACAGACCGATGCGATGGTGGACGACTTCCACTCCTCCATCTCCTTTGACTGGCGGCTGTACCGCCAGGATATCGCCGGCAGCATCGCCCATGCCACCATGCTGGGCGAGCAGGGGATCATCCCCCAGGAGGATGCGCAGGCGATCTGCCAGGGTCTAAAGGGTATCTTATCGGATATCGAGGCGGGCAAGGTCGACTTTGAGATCGATGCCGAAGATATCCATATGAATATCGAAAAGCTGCTGACCGAGCGCATCGGCCAGGCGGGCAAGCGGCTGCATACCGGCCGCAGCCGTAACGACCAGGTGGCGCTGGATATGCGCATGTACTGCAAGGACAGCATACGCCAAGCCGTATTCGAGCTGAAAAAACTGTGCCAGTGCATTTTAGATACCGCCGCGCAGCATTTGGAGACCATCATGCCCGGCTATACCCACCTGCAAAAGGCGCAGCCCATCACCCTGGGCCACCACCTGATGGCTTATTTTGAGATGTTCAAGCGGGATATCACCCGCCTGCAGGATTGTTATGACCGTGTCGACGTGATGCCGTTGGGCGCAGGCGCCCTGGCCGGTACCACTTATGATTTGAACCGCGAGCGGGTCGCCCAGCTTTTGGGCTTTTCCGCTATCACGGCCAATAGCCTGGATGCGGTCAGCGACCGAGACTTTTGTATCGAGTTTGCCAGCTGCGTATCCATCGGTATGATGCACCTGTCCCGTTTTTGCGAGGAACTGGTGCTCTGGTCCAGCAACGAATTCCAGTTTGTGGAGATGGACGACGGGTTTTCCACGGGGTCGAGCATCATGCCCCAGAAGAAAAATCCGGATGTGGCGGAGCTGATCCGCGGCAAGTCCGGCCGGGTGTTTGGGGATCTGATGGCCCTGCTGACCGCTATGAAGGGCATCCCTCTTGCCTATAACAAGGATATGCAGGAGGATAAGGAGAACTTTTTTGACGCGCGGGATACCTACATCAAATGTTTGCAGGTTTTTTGCGGCATGTTCTCCACCCTGCGCTTTAATACTGACCGGATGCACGCCGGCGCGGGCGGCGGGTTTACCAATGCCACCGACGCGGCGGATTACCTGGTCAAAAAGGGACTGCCTTTCCGCGAGGCGCATGAGGTCATCGGCAAAATCGTGTTTTATTGCATCGAAAAGGGGCGCGCCATCAGCGAACTGACGCTGGAGGAGTTCCGCAGCTTTAGTCCTCTGTTTGGGGAGGATGTGTTCGAGGCTGTATCGCTGCTCACCTGTGTGCGCGAGCGCAAGGTGTCCGGCGGTCCAGCGCCGCAAAGCGTAAAGGCCCACATCGATGCGGCCCGCGCATGGCTGGATAGCCTATCTGAATAAAAAATTACCCGTTCAAAAGAGCTGCCCTTTAGGGCAGCTCTTTTTGTACCCAAAGCAGGCGGTTTAGCTGCAAAAATTTTACACCTATTACACCTGTTAAATATTTATCACGTTTCCGTCATAATCCCCCGAATATTGTCGAAGCATGCTATACTCAGGCTGTAAGCATGCTTAAATGAATACGAATGAAAAGGTTGAAAGTCTATGCTGCATACGAATGAAAAACTTCCCCGCGCTACGCGCCCCCGCCGGGGCAAGCACCGTAAAAAAACGGCTTTTCGGGTCATCCCGCTCCTGCTGTTTGTGCTGACTTTAACTTTTCTATCCATCCCCGCCGCCGTTCAGCCCAGCAGCGCCGGCAGGGTCGATTCCGGCATGCGCCAGCAGTATCTGGCCCTGGTTTCCAGCCAGCGCCAACCGTTAAAGAAGCTGGAGGCGCTCTCCACAGCCCCTAAAAGCGGCAAGCCCGTCCGGTTCGAGATGGACTATAAGCCGCTTCCAACACCTACCCCCACGCCCGCGTCGACGCCTACACCGGCTCCCCCGGCGCCTTCGGGCGGCGGCTCCTCCACCTTTACCGCTGGTGCCCCCGTTAAGGTCTTCCATGGGCCGCGCGGCCGGGGACGGGTGGCGATCACCTTTGACGATGGGTATCATTCCAGTGCCATCACCAAAATACTGGACGTGCTGGGGGCTAAAAACGTACATACCACCTTTTTCCCCACTGGACAGGCGCTGGGGCAAAATCACGCGCTATGGCAGCGCGCGGTGGCCGAGGGGCATGAGATCGGCAACCACACCATGACGCATCCCCGTCTGGATAAACTGGATGCCGCCGGTATCCGCAGCGAGTTGCAGGGGATGGAAAATCAGCTGCAAAAAGCCCTTGGGGGTAGCGCCCCCGCCCTGCGCTTTATGCGCCCGCCCTATGGCTGCGGCGGCTTTAAGGAGTCCGAAACCATTCTATCCGTATCAGGGCAGATGAACTATTCCGGTGTGATCATGTGGTCGGTCGATCCTAACGACTGCAAGACTAAGACCGCGCCGGCCCGCTTGCAGCACATCCTCGAGCGGGTCAAGGATGGGGATATCATCCTGCTGCACACCATCGATATGGACGCAGAGATCCTCTCTTCTCTGATCGATCAGCTGCGCGCCAAGGGGCTTGAGCCCGGCGGTATCGATTGGCTGTTCAGCTAAGCGCCCTTTACGCGCAATAGAGATTGTCACAATAAAAAAAGAAGCTATGCGCATCATAGCTTCTTTTTTATAACCGCGTATTTCCTAGGGAATGCCCTTACAGCTTCTGGCAGAATTCTACCTTTTCGGCGTTCGGTCCTTCGATGGTGAAAAAGCGCACGCCATTCTCCCAGAAGGGCAGCTGCTGCACGCCATCGCTGACCACTTTGTGGCCGGCCGCGGTGATCTCCGCATAGGTCTTGTCAATATCGCACACATCCAGCGCCACATGCTCGATAGCGCCAATGGCCTCAGGGGCGGTGCCGGTCTGATAGGTCTCGATCTGGACATTGGCCAGCTGCAAAAACGCGCAAGTGGGCTTGGGCTGGTGGACCACCTCAAAGCCTAACCCCTTGTAAAAAGCGATGGTCTTTTCAATGTCGTTGGTAGGCAGGCCAAAGTGCGCCAGCCCCTTTACGTACTGTGCTACGGACATTTCTTTCCCCTCCTGTCAATATTAGGCGGTCATTAGCCGTCTGCTTAAAACGTTTAGCCTTATTATACCACGGCCGCCAACCAAATTACATCCCACCGGGACAAACAATTTAGGGGGATAATTAGGCGGAAAGGATAACCCCTTCCGCCCTTTTTATATGCATTTGGATTATGCCCGGTTCTGTTGCACAGCCACGCGCTTTCCAGGGGCCTCAACCGAAAACTCCGGTATGGGCATGCCTGCCTTTGCCGTTTTCTCTTCTTGGCCCGGGCAGCTTCCTCTTCCCTTATCCGCGCACAAGTGCAGGCCCCAGCGCCAGCCCTGTCTCCGTCAGCCGGGCCGGGAATAGGCGCAGCCGCTCATCTGGGGCGCCGTTGGGCTGGTGCAGCGCCAGCACCAACTGTCCTTGCAGGGTGTGAAACAGCATGGCGTGCCCGCCGTCCCCAGTGAACAGGGCCTGCTCGCTCTGCTCCCATGGGCCCAGGACATTGCCGCTGGGGCTGCGGGATATGCCGGTGGTATAAATGCCCTCGCCGCCGGTACTCCAAAGCATGCACAGCCCACCGGACAGATCGTTAAACAAAAACGGCCCATCCGTCACATAAATCACCTTGTGATAGGGCGTATCCTCATAGCTCTCCACAAAATCTCCAGTGGCCCAAGGCGCATCGCTGCCCTTAAACAGGGTTACCGGCTCCCCCGCGGCGGCCCGCAGATCCTCCGTCAACGGCAGGGCCGCGATCGTTCCATCGATGATCTGCCGCCATTCATGGCAATAGATCATGTAAGGCTTTCCATCGGGGGCCACATACAAGGTTCCGTCCAGCGTCAGATCTTTGCGTGGGGTCACCGGCCCATGAGACCACGCCCGATAAGGCCCGGTCATCTCGTCTGCCACAAAGATCTGCGTGCCGCGTATCTCCCCCTCGCCCAATACGCCGGTGTCAATCGGTTCCTCGCCCCAGCGTCCCCAGGTGGTGACGAAAAGGTAATACCGTCCCTTGTACGCGTGCACCTCCGGCGCCCAGAACTGGTGGGGCGAAAAAAAGTTCGTATCCGGGCGAAAGGCGGCTTTGGGTTCCTCAAAGTGTATCAGGTCCTCGCTGCGCAGGTAATCCACACCCTCTCCGGGCCTGCCGTCGGTCCGCGCCAGGCGGTCGCTGGCGATCAAATAATAGCACCCATTTTCTTTGTCCGTCAGGATAAATGGATCCCTCACGCGCATGTCTTGGATATGCCGCATTGTTTTTCCCCCTCATATTTTTGTTTGAATAGCCAAGGTTGCACTGTATACGGCGCATCGCCATCGGCTCTTCATTTATCTCGATTTGGCGCTCAAGCCGCTCTTTATCCTTATTATACACGATGTTCCTATCAGCCTAAAGCGGTTAGCCTATTCATTGCGGCAATTCTCGTTTTTTCTCGATCAAGCGGTGTATTCTCCCTTATCCCGCCGGCCGTTCCTTCCAAACACTATTACCGCTGGATAAAATGCCGGCTATCCTTATAAACCTAAAAAAGCCCTCTGTTAACAGAGAGCTCTTTTTAGGTGCAACCGTCTATGCTAGCTTTCTAGCGCCGCTTGTGCCGCCTGCCGGCTCAAATTTAGATCAAAGAGCATTTGCAGCAGTCCAAAGCGGTTGCGCAACTCCTTAGCCGCCACAACGCTATCGGCAAACATCTGCTCATCCACCCCTACCTGCTGCGGCGCCACAGGCGCCCCCAAAAGCTGCAGGATCCGGGCGATCTCCCCGCTTGGCGGCAGCTGGACGGCGATTTCCTGCAGGGCATCCCACTTTTCAGCCATAGCATTCAGCTGCGCGCCTACCGCCTCCGGCCCGTTTTTGTGGGTAGCCGCTTCCAGGTCCAACACCGCTTGGGCACCCTCTCCGTACAGCGCGCGCATCCGCTCGCGCCAAGCTTCTTCGTCAAAGGCTAGCGCCCCAGCCTTTGCGGCCTCAAAATCGATTTTACGGGCAAAAAGCCACTCATACATTCGCAATACCGCTACCGTGCCGATACCTACCTTGATCCCGTGCAGTACGGCCTTGCGCCCCTGCGCGAGGAACTGCAGCTCCCAATAGTGGGATAGATGGTGTTCGCTGCCGGAGGCAGGCCGAGAATTGCCCGCAAAGGCCATGGCAATGCCGGAGAGCACCAGCGCCTCCATAACGCCGGCGATCGCCTCCGGATCGCGTGCCGGAACCCGGGGCGCCAGTTGCACAACGTAGTCGATAGCCTGGCGCATGATCGCCACGAGCTCCGGGCAGTAGTATTCCCCTTCGATCTCGCGGGCCATGGCCCAATCGCACAAGCAGGTATATTTACCCAAAATATCTCCCACGCCGGAGGCGATCATCTCCATGGGCGCCGCCTTCAAAATATCCGTATCCCCGATGACCGCGCAGGGCACATGCGCCGGATAGGTCACCTTCATGTGGTTTTCCATCAGGGCCGCCACCGAGGATACGAATCCGTCCATCGAAGGGGCGGTAGCCACCACGGCATAGGGCTTACTCATCTTAAAGCTGACGTACTTGGCTAGGTCGTTCAGCGTACCCGTTCCTACGGCCAGCAGCAGGTCGCAGGCTGCGTCAAAATTAAACAGGATCTGCCCCAGCACCTTTTCGTCCGGGACCGGCTCCGCATAGGGCAGGATATAGGCCGTATAAGCAACGCCCGCGCCTTCCAGCGCGCTTTGTAAAAGCGCACCCGCCGCCTGATAAGTCGTTTCGTCATACAATACGAAGGGCCGCGCGCAGCCCACGCTTTTTAAAATCTCCGGCACATCGTTTACCGCGCCTGGGCGGATCGCCACGGCTTTAAGGTGCGTGGCGTGGGTTTTGCCGCAGCTGCAAGCCCATTGACGGTTTAAATACTGTTCCAGTTGAAGTCCCTTTTCCATCATTCCATCCCCCTCCTATTGGTTAGCCTTATCATAGCACATGTTGCATTTGGCCGCTTAATAAAATCGGTTTCCGGCAGCAATTATTAGTAATAATTTCGCCTGGATCGTGACGTAAATTTATCCCCAATATCCCATTCACAGCAAAGCGGCGCACCTGTGCGCAAGGTACGCCGCTTTTTTAATAATAATTTTTGCTCCAAAACTTATTTTTCGGCAATCCGCACCGGGCCCGTGGTAGCCCGCGGCACCAGATAGGGTTCATACTCTACGTGGTAGTTGCTCGCAGTAAGGTCCCCCGGCACATCGGCGCCCGCCATCGCCAGTTTTTTAAAGACGATGTCCGCCGCGTCCCGTCCCTTATTCAGGGAAAAATGTTCAATGGTCGTCAGGCTCACGCTTTGCAGGCGCGCGGTCATGGTATTATCGCACCCGATGACCGATATATCCTGCGGGACCTTATAATGCAGCTGCAACAGCGCATCCAGCACTCCTAGGGCGACCATGTCGTTCAGCGCGGCAATCGCCGTGATATCCGGGTCCTGCGCCATCAGCTCACGGGTCAGCTCATAGCCGGTACGGTATTCGCGCTGCGCGTCATCCAGGCAATCCCCTTCCCCATGCGGCGCCTTGACCAGTACGCGCCCTTCCGACGCGCCGGCCTTAAACGCCTCTTCAAATCCCTCTGCACGGCGCAGCCGTGCGGGCTGCTGGGATTCGATATGCGTCGAGATAAAAGCCACCCGCCGGTGCCCCAGCTCCAGCAGGTGTTCGGCCATCAGTCTACCGGTCTTGGCGCTGTCCAGCGCTACCGCGTCGATATGTTTAAGCTCGCCCTGCGCCCCTACCAGCACCAAAGGGCAGCGCTGCGCCAGGGCCTCCGCACGCCGCTGGCACAGCGGATAGTACATATAGATCACGCCGGCCGGGCGCAGCGTCTCGATCCTTTCGAGATAATCCTCCTCTGCCTTGCGCACCCTGCCGGTATTGCAGACGATCACGCTGTAACCATGTTCGCGCGCGCCTTCTTCCACGCCCTGTATCAACGTCGTATAATAGGGGTTAACCAGCGAAGGGCAAAGCACCATCAGCAGCTTTTGCGCCGTATAGGTCTTTTTAGCGCGCCGGCGGGGCCGGTGATAGTGCAGCTCCTGCGCTGCGCGCTCCACCTTCTCCACCGTTGCCCTGGAAAAAGAGGTATTGTACTTTTTGTTAAGGATCATCGAAACCGTCGTCTGGGATACGCCCACAGCTTTGGCGATATCCGATGATGTGACCCGTTTTTTTCTCAAAATTCTCCCTACCCTTACCGTTTGACAAAATGTGCAGTACTATTATACCCGAAATCTGCCCGCGCCGCCAGCCCCGCGCACAGGAAAAGGCCGCCAGAGCTTTGGCGGCCCGATTGTAAAGGCGGTTACCTCAAATATAGTTTCCCTGCCGCAGGATCTCCAACGCCCCCATGGTAGAAAGCGGCAGCTCTCCATCGCCATCAAACATAGCGACCTCTCCAAATCCGCCGTCCATGGCCAGCGCATCAGCCAGGGCCCGGCTCATAGTGCCCGTGCCGCAGACCACGGTGTGCCCCGTGCCTCGGCCTTTTAACCACTGCTCTGCCGCCTGCACATCTCCCTGGATCACAGTGCCCAAGATATAATTGGCGATCTTTGTCTTATCCTTAATGGCAAATTGGTTCAGGATCCGGCCCAGAAACGCCGCGCGGCCAAGGCCATACTTTTCCGCTTCTTTATAGCCGGCTGCCATCAGCTCCGGGTCGTAATCTCCTGGCGCAACAAATTGACGTCCTACCGCATCGGCTAAGATGGTATCCTGCGTGATGGCGCTGAGCAACTCCCCGGCGATGGTGGTCAGGCTGCCTGTGATCTGCCTTGCACGATCCACCGCCACAAATTTGGTATGCGAGCCCGGCAAAACCAGCAGCATAGGCTCTCCCCGGTGCAGCTGGGCGATCACAGCCACGCTTTCTACTTCCTCGCCTCGCATGATATCCATATCCTCAAAGTTATCAAGGCCGATAGGCCCCTGGGCGCTTTTGATGCCGGGGATAAACCAAATGGGGCAATCGCACACCTCCGGCAAAGTAATTGTCCGCACATTCTCCGCCAGGGTCTTGGCGTCTGCAGGCGCGCATATATGCGGCACCTCCACCAAACCCACGTTTGAGGTGATCATTCCGCTGGCCACGATGCCGCCAAGGTCCGCCATCAGCAGCCCGCGGTTGGTAAGCAGGGCTTTAATGCAGCCCTTGACCGCCTCGCGCAGTTTATGGTTATCCCCGTCGATAGCGGTATTGCGCACGCCCACGGCGGCCTTTTGCAGGCCGATCAGCTTGCCTTCCTGATCCAGCAGCGCGGCCCGCGTGTTGGTCGTACCAGCATCAATGGCGATCAAAAATTTTTCCATATCGCGGCCTTCCTTTCCTCAATCACAGCTCAAAGCGGAAATACCGCACAGCTGCACAGGCGCCCGCGAGGAGAACGTCCATACAGCTTTGCGGCTCCAGCCCGCCCATTGCGGAACCCCGGCGCACAAATGATCCCTCTCCCGGCGGCACGCCTACCCTCCACGGGGCGTAGCGCCGTCCATCGGCCCGGGGCGAAACTTGCTTGATCGCTACATGCCCATGTAGCCGCCGTCCACCACCAGTACGTGCCCGCTGACGTAATCCGATGCCGCAGAGGCCAAAAATACCACCGGTCCCATCATATCCTCCGGCTTGCCCCACTCTTTACAAGGCAGGCGATCCATGATCTTGCGGCTGCGCTCCGGGTTGTTGATCAGTGCGGTATTCATGTCCGTCGCGATATAGCCCGGCGCAATGGCGTTTACGCAGATTCCCTTGCCCCGCCAATCGTTAGACAGCGCCTTGGTCAACTGCGCCACAGCGCCCTTGGCCGCCGTATAAGCCGGGATGGTCGTCCCTCCGAAAAAGCTGGTCAGCGACGCCATGTTAATGATCTTCCCCGCGCCCTGACGCAGCATGACCTGCCCGGCCTTTTGCGCCAGAATAAAGACTGCGTCAAGGTTCAGGCGTATCACCTGATCCCAATCCTCCAAGGGGAATTCTTCCGGCGGGTGGCGCAGGTTGATGCCCGCGTTGTTCACCAGAATATCCAGCCGTCCATTAAAGGCTGAGAGCACCTCGTCAAATACCCGGTCGATCTCCTCGCGCCTGGCCAGGTCTGCCACAAAGGGCAGCGCCCTTTCCCCGGTGGGATCGATCTGTTCGCAGGTCTCCTTCACGGTTTCATGCAGGCCGACCAGGGCCACCGTCGCGCCATGGTCGTATAAAGCCTGGGCCATCGCGCGCCCCATCCCACGGGCGGCGCCGGTCACCAGGGCAAACTTACCCGTTAGGTCAAACAATTCCATCGGCATATTCCCGCTCCCGCCTTACTTGAAATTCTCGTCTTCCATGGCCTGCAGCTTTTTAAACAAGCCGCCCACAAATTCCGCTCGCTCCGGCGCAAAGCCTTTGCAAAAGCTCTGCTCTAACCAGGCGTCGGCCATCTCGCAGGCATTATCCGGGGCAACGACCCGCGCGCCCATGGCCAGTACGTTGGCGTTGTTGATGATCGCGCACTTCGGGGCGGTAAACAGGCTCTCGCAAGCGACGCAATAAATGCCCTTAAACTTGTTGGCCGCAATGCTTACGCCGGCGCCCGTGCCGCACATCACAAAGCCGCGCTCATATTCGCCGCTGGCGATCGCCTTGGCCAAATTCGCAACCGCGTCCACATAGATCACCTGATTTTCCGGCGTCTGCTGGCCCACATCGGCCACTTCATGCCCCATTTCGATCAGATGCTTTTTGACCGCCTCTTTCAGGGTAAAGCCCGCAAAATCGGAAGCAATAACTAATTTCATAAATCAAAATCTCCTTTGTCCTCGATTGATATGGGAACGCTCCCATATAATCCAACTATAAAGTGTAAAGGGCAAAAAGTCAATTAAAAACCAGCGGAATGCACAGGATAATCCCTGTTTGCAGGGGGTAGACCGCAAACTAAATCTATCGTGGTGATATTGACAGATCGCACTTCCCCTAATAAGATAAAAACAGATTTATGGGAATATTCCCATAAATCCTATTGCTGGCAAGGAGTTCTTTATCGGATGACTATCAACGACATCGCCCGCCTGGCGGGGACCTCAAAGTCCACAGTATCCCGCGTGCTCAACCACGATCCACACGTCAGCGATGAGACCCGCCGGCGCGTGATGGATGCGGTGCGCCGCAACCATTATCAGCCTAACTCCATCGCCAGAGGACTGGTACAAGGGGCTACCCGCCTGGTGGCGCTGATCATCTCCGACATCCGCAACCCCTATTACTCGGAGGTTACTTGGTATATTGAAAAAGAGCTTGAGCAGCAGGGTTACCACATGTTTTTAGGGTGCAGCGGCGAGGACCCCGAAAAAGAGCGCAACTTTATCGACCTGGCAGCGCAATATAATTTCGCCGGGGCCATCGTGATCTCCCCCACCAACGAGGCCTATCTGCTGCAAAGCGCCCCTGCGCTGGGCTGCCCGGTGATCCTTCTCAACCGCTATATCGACGATTTCGCGGGCGATATGCTCACGACGGATAACTTTCACGGTGGGAGCCTGGCAGCCCACCATCTTTTGGCGCTGGGGCACCGCAGGGTTGCAGTTTTTTCCGGCGATAAAAATACCACCACGCACCGCGACCGGCGTGCAGGCTTTGTTCACGCGCTCTCTTTGGGCGGCGTTGCCCTGCCGGAGGCCTTTAGTTTTACGACCCGGAGTCTGGATATGGATAGCGGGCACACGCTGGGCAGCCATTTGCTATCGTTGGGGAGCGCTGCGCCCACCGCCATCTTCTGTACGACTGATCTAATGGCCATTGGGCTTTTGCAGGCCTATCGAAACGCTGGAAAATCCATCCCTGAGAATCTGAGCATCATCGGCTTTGACGATATCCCCTACGCCGGCCTTGCCGGTATAGGGCTGACCACCATCGCCCAGCCCTATGAACAGATCGGCAAGCTGGCTGTACAGATGCTGCTTGAGCGCATCAACAGCCCTGCCCGCCCCCAAAGGCGCGAGATTCTGGATTGCCAGCTGATCTCTCGCGCATCGACCGGGCCTTGCGGATAACGGCCTATGCTATCGTTTACGGAGGTTAAAATCTCTCATGCATCAATTTAAAAAGAAGTGGCAATGGCTCCTGTTCTTTTTACAGGGCATTCTCATCGGAACCGGCGCCATTTTACCAGGCATCAGCGGCGGCGTGCTTTGTGTGGCCTTTGGGATCTATGAACCGATGATGGCCTTTCTGGTACATCCGCTGCGCACCTTTAGGCGAAGCTACAAAATGTTTATCGCGCTGATCGCCGGCGGTTTAGTTGGTTTTATGCTTTTAGCCAAGGTAGTCGAGGGTTTTCTTAGCGCCTCCCTGCTCATAGCGATGATGCTCTTTGCAGGGCTGATCGGCGGCACGGTGCCCGGCCTCATCAAAAAATCCGTCGCCAGCGGGCCGGATAAGGGGTGGACAGGATTCACCATCACCCTGATCGCTTCCTTTCTCTTTTTTCGACTGCTCGATACCGGCATGCAAGGCAACGCCATAACGCCTAACTGGGCCTGGTTCCTGTTTTGCGGGGCGGTCTGGGGGCTGAGCATGGTGATCCCGGGGTTAAGTTCTTCTTCCATCCTCCTTTTTATGGGATTATACCAGCCCATGGCGGAGGGAATCGGCAATCTGGACTTTAGCGTACTCATTCCTCTGGTCATCGGTTTTGCGGCCACCATCGTCCTTGCCTCAAGGGGGGTAGATCAGCTGCTAAAGCACCATTACACAGGACTTTCACGGGTCATCCTGGGGTTTGTACTCTCCTCGGTGCTGATGATTTTGCCTTCTTCCTTTACCAACGTCCTGGATTTAGCGCTTGGCGCCGCCGTCTTTGCGGCAGGATTTCTGCTGGCGTTGTGGATGGACAACGTCAAATTTAAACAAGCGCCCGAGGAAAAATAAGGTCGCACCCAAACAGCTAAAAGTGCCGGCGCGTTTGCGCCGGCACTTTTTATTGGAGCAGTCGCTCTACTTTAAGTGTTTATCCAAGAACTCCCCGATCAAATCAAATATTTCCTGTTGGTTAAACTCTACTGTGGCGTGCCCCGCGCCCTCAATGCGGTAAAAATCCGCCTCCACACCCTTGGCCACCAGCGCGTCGTAAAGCAACTCGCTCTGGCTGATGGGCACCACCGGGTCTGCCGTGCCGTGCAGGATCATAAAGGGCGGCGTATCCTCTGAAATATAGGTGATGGGGTTTGCGATGCGTGCGGCGCCCGCCATTTCCCGTACCGGCCCGCCCAGTACCAGCGATTCCGGCGAGGCCGGATCGTGATGATCCTCAAAGCCGGGCACCTCGCCCATCTGCGGCAGGTCAGAAGGGCCGTAAAGGTCTACAACAGCCTGCACCCGGTCGGATTGATCCGCCCACTGCCCGGTTTTAAACGCGGGCTCATCCCCGCTGGTACCGGCCAGCGCTACCAGGTGGCCGCCGGCCGAATCCCCTTTCAGGCCGATACGTTCCCCATCGATCCCAAAGGCGTCCGCATGGGCGCGCAAAAAGCGGATAGCCGCCTTCACATCTTGAATTTGCGCCGGAAAGGTGGCCAGACTGCTGACGCGGTACTCGATACTGGCTACCAGATACCCCCGGTACGCAAAGGCACCCAACTCTGCCAGCCTTAAATTACGGTCGCTCTCCTTCCAGGCGCCGCCCTGAACCCATAGCAATACCGGCAGCCTTTCCCCGGCGGAACTGGCCGGGCGCACAATGCTCATCTTAAGCGGCTGGCAGGTGATGCCGCCGTAAGTCGGCGCATAGGCATAGGTGATTTCGGTCGTCGTCAACAGTGCCGGACGTTTGACCTCCGGCTTCAAATTGTAGATCACGTTCATCCCTCCTTCTTACTGTTTCCAGTATACCACCTTACTAAACACACTGTACACCCCTTTGCGCCCCGCTATTTATTGTAAAGTGGCAAATCGTTGTTATATAATAAATCTATACTGAACTGGGCAGAATAACGGTATAAGGAGGATGCATATGGGTTTTCAAAATGATTTTGTCTGGGGCGCGGCCACCTCGTCGTATCAGATCGAGGGCGCGGCCTACCAGGCCGATAAAGGCTTAAATATCTGGGATATCTTTTGCAAACAGCCCGGCCGGGTCTTTGGCGGGCACACCGGCGAGGTCGCCTGCGACCACTACCATCTCTTCCGCCAGGATGTGGCGCTGATGAAAGAAATGGGCATCAAGGCCTATCGGTTTTCCATCAATTGGGCCCGTTTGATCCCGCAGGGGACGGGCAAAGTCAGCGCCGACGGGCTGCGGTTTTACAACGAGCTGATCGATTGCCTGTTGGAAAACGGTATCGAACCCTACCTGACCCTTTATCACTGGGAGCTGCCCCTGGCGCTGCACCAGCAGGGCGGCTGGATGAACCCGCAAAGCCCCAAATGGTTTGGCGAATACGCCGGCGTTATCGCAGCGCATTTTTCCGACCGGGTGCGGTATTATTTCACCTTTAACGAGCCGCAGGTCTTTGTTGGTCACGGCTGCGCCAACGGCATCCATGCCCCGGGGCTGAAAATGTCCCCCTGGGATACCTTTGCCATGGCTCATAACGTCTTAAAGGCCCATGGCATGGCCGTGCGCGCCCTGCGGGACAAAGCCCGTGGCGAGGTCAAAATCGGCTACGCGCCCACCGCCTCCCTGCACTATCCTGCCAGTGAGAGCGCTGCAGATATTGAGGCGGCGCGCCAGGCGTGTTTTGCCTTGCCTGATGTAGAAGAATGGACTTGGAACGTGCCCTGGTGGAGCGATCCGGTGATTCTGGGCCATTATCCCGAGGAGGGCCTGCGCAAATATCATCCCTATCTGCCGCAGATCACCCCGGAGGACATGGCGCTGATCCACCAGAAACTGGACTTCTTCGGGCAGAATATTTATAATGGCTCGGAAGTGCGCATGGGCGAGGACGGCAAACCCCAATTCGTTCCGCGCTACGCGGGCTTCCCTAAAACGGCGCTGGATTGGCCCATTACCCCGGAAGCGCTTTATTGGGGCCCCAAATTCCTGTGCGAGCGGTATTCGCTGCCCCTGTACATCACCGAAAACGGCCTCTCCTGCCACGACGTGGTCTCGCTGGATGGGCAGGTGCACGACCCCAACAGGATCGACTTTTTAGCGCGTTACCTGGGGGCCTTAAAGCGCGCGGTGCAAGATGGTGTGCCGGTAAAGGGTTACTTCCACTGGTCTTTGCTGGATAATTTTGAATGGCACAGCGGCTATGCTGAGCGCTTTGGCATGGTCTATGTGGATTACCGCACTCAGCAGCGCATCATCAAGGATTCTGGCTACTGGTATAAAAAGATCATCGAAGAAAACGGCGCCTCCTTATAGTAGAGAGCGGATACAAAAAAGCTGGGGCTTGTCCCCAGCTTTTTTAATTTCTCTATTGATCGGGCTAAACCGAGATCAGTACCAGCGCTACGATGCCGATCCCCAGGGCGATCAGGGTCCTGCGCGTCAGCCGCTCGCGGTAGACCAGCGTCGAGATCAGGGTAATGAATACCACCTGCGCCCCGTTGACAAAGGGAAACATGATCGACGCGTTGACCCCCTGCGAGGCGACCAGGCCCATGAGCTGGTTGCCCGCACAGGTCCCCACCCCTGCGATGGCACAGGTCCCCACCAGGCGCGGGCCCAGACGATTGACCGCTTCCCCTTTTCCCTTGTGGAAGATGAGCGATAAAATCAGGGCAATCGTCGCAGCTGTACCCAGGCCGATGGTATAAAATTCCGGCACCTGCAATCCGCCGGTCAGCATGGGATGCAGCTTGGTCAGGGTCATCAGCGTTCCGCTGCAGGCCATCATCAGCGCCACATAAATCAGCCACCTGCCGCTGGCTTTGCGGTTCTCCCCCGTATTGGTCCCGATGCCGCTGCCCAGGTAAAACATGACCAGCACCAGGGCGATGCCGCAGTATTGCAGCGGGCTTAAGGTCTCCCCCCAAAACAGCAGCCCGATCAGCACCGGAAAGATATTGGCGGATGAATTGCACAGCGTGGTAAAGGACATGGGGCCTGTGTCGATCGCCATCGTATAAAAGAAGAAAAACCAGATAAATACCGCGCCAAAAAGCAGCCCGTACCACAGCGTTGCCGGCAGCAGCGGCCCAAAGCCGCCGCCCGCCAGGCAGACGATCAGCGTCAGGCCGCTGGCGACATAAAGATGGAGCGCCTGAAACTGAAAAAGCGTCGCCTTGCCCTTGCTGAAACGATGGTTATACTCTTTAACTGCCGTAAGCTGTACGCTAAAGCAGATGACGGCGATAAACAGCCATAGATAGTGTAGCGCCATTGAAAGGGTCTACCTCCTCCCATTTGCCTGGAGAGTGCGCGTTTATCAGCCGTTTATCCATAGCGCGCCTAACGCCCATTATAAGGCATAGAGCGGGGTTTATGTCAATAGTTTTTAAACGACAATTACCATCATGAAAGCAAAAAAAGACCCGCCCGGTCCGCCGTTATCCGGTAGCACTTGGGCGGGTCTACATTCCGCTATTTTGTATGCGCGGTCAGAATTGCTTTCCAATCCTCACGGACCAGGCAGTTTTCAAACTTGAAGCTGTCCATCAGGGTATCCAGCTCGTCTAGGCTCAGCTGCGCCAGGCGCTTGCATAGCCGCATGCACAGCTCCTCTCCGAAAAACACCGCCAGGTGCCGGTGCAGCCGCGCCTCGACCTCGCCGCTGCCCGGGGTAAAGTCCGCGCGGAACAGATGTTTGACCACATCCATCATCTCCCAGCTTCCGCTGGCGAGGGGATCAAAATCCGTATGGTATTTCAGCTTCAAGGCATTGCTTTCCTTCACGAACTGCATCCAGGCGCTGTTCGGATCCAGCCGCACCACGCCCATGTTCCCAACGTCCTTATAGCAGCACAGCGCCCAGCTGTGCCCTCGCTCATCCATCACCGCCAGCTGGTCCTCCAGCAGGCGCAGCTTATCCTCACGGAAATCATCGTTATGTACGATGCCAAACTCGCTCATCCATACCGGCAGGTTGTACTTTT
The DNA here is from genome assembly GCF_014384745.1 of Luoshenia tenuis. Classification (NCBI taxonomy): domain Bacteria; kingdom Bacillati; phylum Bacillota; class Clostridia; order Christensenellales; family Christensenellaceae; genus Luoshenia; species Luoshenia tenuis. The sequence continues at coordinate 59,350 of NZ_JACRSO010000006.1, read as the reverse complement.
TTCCGTATCCATCGCGGATATCCATCTCGTAGGCAATATAGTCCTTATTATAGAATACGCTGCCCCCCTCATTCAGCGCCGGATAGCAGAACATATTTAGCGACGGATATGGATACTGGTGTACCGAGCAGGCCATATTGTCGTCCCAAGGCTCTGGGAAGCCTTCATAAGTCTTGCCGAATAAGTTCGCCTCAATGAAAACGATGTGCTCCTTATCCACCTGGCGGATAGCCGCCGTCGCCTGCTTGCAGATATCTACCAGCGTGTCAATCTCATCCGCTTCGGCCCAGGGCTCGTTCATGATTTCATAGCCACCCACCGCCGCGTTATCCTTATAATGCTCGGCGATAAAGCGCCACAGGGCGATCAGCCGCTGCTGATAGAACTGGTTTTGAAACAGTCCAACTTTATTGGTGGCGTTATCGCTGTGCCAGTCGGGGTTCTGGTAGCCCTGCGCGCCGTGGATCTCCAATATGCCGTACATGCCGTATTTCGCCAGCAGCTCCAGCACCCGGTCCAGATGCCGGAACCCCTCCGCCTTGAACTGCATGGGCGCCTGGTCCGATTCAAAATGGCGGTAGTTGATGTTCAGGCGAACATGGTTGCAGCCCATGGCCTTGATAAAGGCGATATCCGCCTCCTGTACATATTGGGTCAAAAACCGGTCAAAAAAATGCTCGGCCTTATCGCGGCCCGCATATTGGGCCAGATAGCCTCTAAACTGCTGTTCAACGCCCGGAAAGCCGATCTGAAAGTTTTCCATCTGCATCCAGCCGCAAAAGTTGAAGCCCGTTAGAACGATCTTCTGTCCATGATCTACAAAATCCTTGCCCTGTGCTTTTAACATGATTTTACCTCCCCCTTGCCGCCTGTGGCGGCATCCATCTTATCATTCTCAGCATACCACGCCTATAATAGGCCGGCAATGCCAATGCCGCTCTTCTAAATGGACAAAACCGGGAAAAGCCTTCCTAAATATATTCATAAATACTGGTCTATTGGCTAACTTTCGTCCAAATCCGCCTTTGTGGGGCATTAAATCGCAGCTTTGTAATTGACGCAGCCGCAAAAACGATTTATGATAGGATTGTATTTTGTGCAAGTTTATAAACCGTGCTTGGTTCCTTACTCACTGTAAGGGGCCTCGCTGTGCGTGTAGGCCTGCATAAAATCCAGTTATCAGATTTATATTTGAAAGGATGGGAATTCGTTATGGCATTGGAGAAGTACAGCACAGTACTTAAGATGGCGCAGGAGGGCCGCTATTGCGTGCCGGCATTTAACACCTATAATTATGAAACCATCGCCTGGGCGATCGAGGTGGCCGAGGAGGAAAAGCGCCCGGTCATCGTGCAGCTTTATCCGGGGTATGATTTTTACATTCCCCTCAAAGTAATGTGCGACGCGGCCAAGGAGCTGGCAGCCCACGCCAGCGTGCCGGTATGCGTTCACTTAGACCACAGCGCCACCTATGAGATCGCCTTTGCGGGCCTTGCGGCCGGCTTCCCCTCTGTCATGATCGATGGCTCTTCGCTGAGCTTTGATGAAAACGTGGCGTTGACCGCCGCGGTCAGCCGCGCGGCGCATGCGCTGGGCTGCGAAGTCGAGGCCGAGCTGGGCCACGTGGGCAGCGGCAGCAATTTGGACGATTTTGCTACCGGCGGTAAGTTTACCGATCCTGATGAGGCCGTCAAGTTCATTGAGCTGACGAATGTAGACGCGCTGGCCGTTTCCATCGGCAACGCCCACGGCGCTTATGCGGCTACCCCCAACCTGCAGCTGGATCTTTTAAGCAAAATCAACGATGCAGTGGATATTCCGCTGGTCCTGCACGGCGGTTCGGATATTCCGGATGAGCAGATCAAACAGGCCATCACCCGTGGCATCGCCAAGGTCAACATCGCCACCGAGTACTTCCGCGCCATGTATAAAGGCTATAGCGCTTCCATTGCGGCGGCTCCGGATAAGGACAGCCTCTTTGAGATCAGCCAGATGTCCAAGGATTCTGTTAAAGAGTTCCTGCGCGGCAAATTCAATCTGTTAAAGGCGGATGTGTAATTATGGAAAAGAAATATGACGTTATCGGCATGAGCCTGTCCTGCGTGGATATTTTAAACCGCATCCCTGCCATGCCCCCGGTCAACACCGGCGCGCCCATCTTGCAGTATTCTACCCAGGGCGGCGGCAAGGTGGCCAGCGGCATCGTCGCTTCGGCGCGGCTGGGCGCCAAGTGCGCCTTTATCACCGTTCTGGGCGATTGTCCCAACGGCAAATTTATGCTGCAGGATTTTAAGGATCACGGCATCGATACCTCCCACATCATCATCGATGAGGGGAAGGAAAGCGCCATCTCCGTTGTGCTGAGCGATGATGCGACCCACAGCCGCACCATCTTCCACTATCCCGGTACGGCCCGCAAGTACACCCCGGCGGACTTTAGCAAAGAGCTGATTGCCTCTGCCAGGATCCTACACATCAGCGATTGCTCGGATGCCTCTTTCCAGGCGGCCAAATGGGCCAAGGAGAGTGGCGTAAAGGTACTGATCGACGCGGATAAGTACACGCCGGAGCTGGATGAGATGATCCACTATATCGATTATTTCATCGCCTCGGAGTTCTATTATGAGTCCAAGTTCCAAGGCCAGGGTAGTTATGAAGAAAATGCCCGCAAACTAAAGGCCGAAGGGCCTGAAGTCGTGCTTTTCACCCTGGGTGAGAAAGGCGTTGTCGGCGTGGACGAGACCGACAGCTATTTTGAGGTGGAAGGTTTCTCGGTCGAGGCGGTGGATACTACCGGTGCTGGCGACGTTTACCACGGCGCGTATGCCTACGCCGCCCTCCAGGAGGATTGGACCACGCCCCAGCGCGCGCGGTTCTGCAACGCGGTTTCCGCCATCAAGTGCACCCGCATGGGCGGCCGTGCGGCTATCCCCACCCGGGAGGTGGCTCTGCGTTTTATTGAGACCGGTGAGATCGACTATTCCGAGATCGACCAACGCGTGGAGCGTTATAGGAGGATCGGCGTGTAAGCCATGGATAATTTAACCGAGTCAAAAGTGAGATTGGACCGGCGGGGGCGGATCATCCCCCCCCACCGGAAACTGTTGGCGTATTTCAGCAGCCTGGAGTTTTTCTTCTGGGCCGCTATGGCGACCAACTCTTTTGTCGTCGTTTATTTAAGCGCCAAGGGTATGAGCAATGTGGGCATCGGTATCGTGCTGGCGCTCAATAACTTGATGACCATCGTCGGCCAGCCGATCTGGGGCGTGGTCAGCGACAAGATGGGTTCTACCCGCAAAGTGCTCATCATCTGTGTAGCCGGCGCCAGCTTGATGTCGGTCATCCTGCCGCTGGCTTACGGCGATATTCCCATGGCCACCGTCATGGCGGTGATGACCTTTTTCCGCATGCCGCTGACGGCCCTGGTGGATAGTTGGGTGATCCAGACCACCAATGAATCCCAGGCGCAGGGCATGCGCCTAAACTACGGTTCCATCCGCCTGTGGGGGTCTATCGGCTTTGCTGCCGCCTCTTTCTCTTATTATTGGCTGATCAACCAAGGCGGCGCGCCCTATGAAACCGCGTTCTACGGCTTTGTATTCTTCGGCGCGGTGATGATCGTGCTGTGCCTGATGCTCAAGAGCGATAAGAAAAAGGCGTCCGTACCGCTTAAAAACCTGCATATCGGCCGGCTTTTTAAAGATTACTATTTTATCACCTTCATGCTCTTTTACATGTGCATCAGCATGCCGGTAAACTTCGGCGCCTCCTTCCTCCCCAAACTGGTCGAGGCTGTGGGCGCCCACTCCGAGGAGATCGGCATGGTGGTAGCGGTCAAGGCGCTGATGGAAGTGCCCATGCTCTTCCTTTCGGCAAAGCTTGCCAAGCGCTTTAGCCTGATCAAGATCATCTTTACAGTCGCTGCGCTTTATATGATCGAGCAATTCCTTTACTTCTTCGCGCAGAACGTGTTCCAGATCATTTTGGTTCAGTGCCTGCACGGTATGGCCTTTGGCCTGTATTTAAGCTGCACGGTCAGCTACATTTTCAGCATCGTTCCCCGGGAGCTCAACGCCACCGGCCAAACGCTGTGCGCGGCGGCCTCGGGCGTCAGCGCCATGATCGGCAGCTCTGTAAGCGGCTGGATCATCGACCTTTGGGGCATCCGCATGCTCTATGTATTCGGCGGCGTGGTGCAGCTGGTCGCGGTGGTCTTCTTCTTGCTCTCCTTCCCCATTGGCAAAATGCTGGGGCTGCAGCATCCTAACCCAGCCACGCTGCGGCGCGCCGGCGAACTATAGGAGGATTCGGCTATGAAAGCTTTTTTGACCAACCGCGGGCCCAAAGCCATCGGCCCTTATTCTACCGCCATGATTCACGGCGGGTTGGCCTATCTTTCAGGCATGCTGCCCATCGATCCGGCTACCGATACGCTGGCGGCGGATGATGTGCAAGCGGCCGCGCGCCAGGCGCTGCAAAACATCGCAACGGTGTTAGAGGAAATGGGCAGCGGTATGGAGCGTTGCGTAAAAGTAACCGTTTACATGCGCGATATGGACGATTTTGCGGCGGTAAATACCATCTATCAGCAGTATTTCGGGCCGGATTATCCCGCCCGCTCTGCCGTTCAGGTCGCCCGGCTGCCCATGGATGCGCCGTTGGAGATCGAAGTGATCGCCGCGCTGGACGCAGAATAACCCCATCCGGTTTAGCCCCGCAGGAAAATTCCTGCGGGGCTTTCGTGTGCCTGCCCGTGGATGCGCCTACACCACCCTATATTTGAAGAAAAACCCAATATCTGCTATGATATGGAGGGTCAACACCAATATAAAATACAAGGGAGCAGTTATGGATATTGCAATTATCGACGGACAGGGCGGCGGCGTGGGCCGTGCGCTGGTTACCGCAATCCGTAAAGAATGGGGTGACTCGGTGCACCTCCTTGCGCTGGGCACCAACGCCACAGCCACCGCAGCCATGTTGCGCGCCGGCGCAGACGAAGGGGCGACTGGCGAAAACCCTATCCTGTTTAACGCAGGAAAAGTGGATATAATTCTGGGCCCTATCGGTATCATTTTGGCCAACGCGCTGTTAGGCGAGCTGACACCCAGAATCGCCTGCGCCGTAGCGGAGAGCCCGGCACAAAAGATCTTGGTGCCGGTCAACCGCTGCCATGTGATCATCGCCGGCCTTACCCCGCCTCCATTGCCTGAGGCGATCGACCAGGCGATGGCCTGCCTGCGGCAGATGATCGCGGCTTTAGACAAATAAAACGCATATCCAGTTGGATAAATCTGCCTGTGACTGGATATGCTGATGTATAGGGTAATGGCGCCCGTAAGATTTTATCATCTGCCGCCACGCCCGCATTGAAGGAGAAAGGATGTAACTTTTTTATGCCCAAGGCTATATGGAAACGGATGGCGCTGGTCATGACCTGTGCCCTCTTGCTGGTGTGTGGGTGCGCCCCACAGCAGGCAACGCCTTCCACCTCTGCCCAGGCCCCTTCCCCCTCGCCCACGCCCGGTCCGGAGAGCGGCGTTTTACCCCTGACGTTGGGCACGCTGCCCGATACGCTGGACCCGGCCAAAGCAAGCAGCCAGAACGATGCCATTTATTGCCTTCAGCTATTTGAAGGGCTGACCAGCGTGGACGCTGCGGGGGATATCGTGCCGGGCATCGCACAGGATTGGACGATCAGCGAAGATCAGCTGACCTGGACGTTTTCACTGCGCGAGGCCAACTGGTCCGATGGCACACCCGTCACGGCGCAGGATTTCGTTTACGCCTGGCAGCGAGCCGCTGACCCCGGGACCCAGGCTCAGCACGCCTATTTAATCCGCCAGTTTATCAAAAACGGTTCCGAAGTCAACGACGGCACCCTTCCCGTCACCGATCTTGGCGTTCAGGCCGATGGCGAGCGTACGCTGGTCGTTACATTAAAGCAGCCCTATGCCGGGTTTGACGCCGTCGTGGCCCTGCCCCTCTTTTTACCGCTGCGGCAGGATATGGTAGACAGCGGCGATCGTTGGGCACGCGAGGGCGAATCCCTCCTATGCAACGGGCCGTTCGTCCTTGATTCCTGGGAAAAGGATCGCTCTTTGGTGTTGCTTAAAAACAGCGCGTATTATGCCGCGGAAACTGTGTTGCCCCAAAAGCTGGATTTTGCCATGATCACCGATGATCAGCAGGCCTTGACCGCTTTTACCAGCCGGCAGATTCTTATCTCGCGCCTCTATCCCATCGAAAAAACCGGCGTGCTGGCACAGGCGGGTATGCTGCAGCGCTATCCGCAGATCAGCACCGCGTTTTTAAGCTTTAATTGCAGCGCCGCACCCTTTGATAACACCCTGGTGCGCAAGGCCCTTGCGCTGGCTATCGACCGGGAGAAGCTCTGCAGCGATGCGCTGTTTGGCGCAGTCTCCCCCGCGGGAGGCTATATCCCTGCCGGGGTCCGCGACCTTGCCAGCGGTAACGATTTTCGCAGCGATGGCGGCGATCTATTTCCCGTGGACAGCGAACAGGCCGAAGCCTCCATCCAGCAGGCGCAGCAGCTTTTAGCCCAAGCCGGATATCCGGAAGGAAACGGTCTGCCCGAGATCGAATTGATTTATCTTGAGGATATGAATCCTGCGGCTCTACAGGCCGTACAGGCGATGTGGGAAGATAACCTGGGGCTTCAGGTCGCCCTCGTTCCAAAATCGCTGGAAGCCTTTTCTCAGGCCCGCAGAGAGGGCACCTTCCAAGTTTGCCTTACCGGATGGGCTGGCGACTATGGGCAGCCGTCGGAATTCTTCGACCTGTTTTTGACCGATAGCGTTTATAACAGCGCCAAATGGTCTAACGCCGATTATGATAGCGCCATCGCCACGGCAAAAGAAACGGCGGATGCCGCGGCTGCAATGCAAGCCTATCATGCTGCGGAAAACATCCTTCTGGAAGATGCGGCCATTTCTCCGCTGTTCTTTTATAATGAACAGGTACTGGTGGACCCGGCCGTGCAGGGTTTAGTCGTCTCTCCCGCCGGATACCATTACTATAAGTTCGTATCGGTCGAATAAAAAAGCCATATAAAAAGCATCCAAGCGCGCTTGGATGCTTTTTTCGTATCTGTTTACGGCGCCGCTTAGGTTTCCACCGCTGTAGGCTCTTCCCTTTTTTTCGTCTTTCGCCTGCCGGTCAGCTTGATCAGCCGCACCAGCCGCGGACGGTTGAACCGCTGGATCATGATAAAGGGCAGGTTGGTCACGATGGTGAGCAGGCTCATGATCCCGCTGATCAGCAAGCTGTCATTCCAGATCCGGTAAAAAAAGCCGGATACCAATATGATCCAATGCACGGCCTCAGCCCTGCGCGTCTCAATGACAAAGCGGCGCAGATAGGCCTTTTCATCCGCATCCTCCTGGTGACGTACCTCTGTATCCAGCTTTTGTTTGGGCATCACAATGCTGATCATCGACCCCAGGTCCGGCATAAAATCCTTCCAGTAGTGAATGCGAAAGACCCTGGAATAGATCCCGCCGCCCTGTTCCCACTTGGCAGTGGGCGGCGCCAGCAGGCTGTCGTGATCGAACCACTTTTCCGGCAGCACCGCGCCTATAAAGGCGCAGACAGCACCGAAAGTGGCCCAGATCACCAGGTTCCAGATCAGGGTCATTCCTCTACCTCCTCTACCAGCGCCGCCATCTTTTCGGCGCTGATCTGCCCCGCCTTAGGACAGCTGATGCGCAGGCAGGCCTCCCGCATCGACCTGCGCGTTTCCTCGTTAAACAACACATCCTCCAGCATCTGCTTCATTTGGCTGCAGGATTTAAGATGCCGCGCCGCGCCGTGCTGGGTTAAAAAGCGCAGGTTAGCCGTTTCCTGCCCGGGCACCGGGTCGTAGGCGATCATCGGCAGCCCGCACACCAGCACCTCGCTCATGGTCAGGCCGCCCGGCTTGGTTAAAATCGCATCGCAGGCCTGCATCATCTCCGCCATATTTTCTACGTATCCCGGTAAAATGATCTTGATCTTGGCCTCCTTGGCGTATTCTTTCATGATCTGCATGGCCTTTTGGTTGCGCCCGGTGATCAGCACCACCTGGATGGGCAGCTCCGTCTCCTGCGCATGGCGCACCATGGTCTTCATGGTATCGATAAAGCCCATCCCCCCGGCGCTGATCATCAGCGCCGGTAGATCCGGGTCCATGCCATATTTGCGCCGCGTTTCAGCCCGGTCGTACTGCTTTTCAAAAATGGTGCGCGTGGGGATACCCGTGGCAAAAATGCGCTCTGGCTCAATGCCATATTTGATGCATCCCTCGCGCGTCTGCTCATCCATAACGAAATAGAGGCTGACCTCACGATAGAGCCACTCCGCGTGCACGGCCGCATCCGTTACAATGGAGGCAATAGGGATATTCATCCCCAGGTTTTTAAGCAGCGCACAGGCGCCATTGACGGCCGGAAATACCGAAACGATCAACCGCGGCATGCGCCGGGCGATATATTCACCAAACATCTTGGCGTCATATATCCTGCCGGCCTTTTTGGTCCAGTTCCCCATGGGCACATTTTTGGTAATGTAGTAACCAAAGGCATATAAGGGCCGATAGAGCCGATCCATCCGGTTATATAGCTTACGCCCGATGTTCTGGATCGGTGAACGGATCACGTCCAACTGGTCGACGCATTCGATCTTCCACTCCGGATGCAGGCGTGCCAAATAGTCCTTTACGGTCCTGGCCACCTGCAAATGTCCGGTACCGAAGCTGGAATATATCACCAGTACATCGATCTGTTCTTCCGTCATGGTGTTTCTCTCCTTTATCTTATGGCACCAAATTTATTTCATTACATATCTTGTAGATGATAGACCCTCACCCCAAAGGAGGTCAATGCCTATGTCACCACAGTTACGTCCATATACCAGTCCCAGGGTAGTATGCTGCCCTCCGGCAAGCTGCTGCCCGCCGATGCCGCCAAGCCCACAATTGCGCGTATTTGACTGCACGGCCAAGGAAGTATGCAGCCAGCCCTGCTGCTTTACATTAGCGGCGGACTGCCCGCTGCGCCCGCCCGTTTGCATCGACCGAATCGAAGCCAATGACCGCATGATTCGCCTCCATAACATACGCTGCAAGCCCGACCGGTGCAATCCCTGCCGCCTGCAGTTCTCCGCCGATGCCTGCGTGCCTGCCGTCGTCACCCTGCGGGATAGCTGCGGATGCTGTGCAAACCAATGCGTAACGCTCACCTTTTGCCTGCGTGCCGCGCTGCGTATCCCTTCCGGCGGCTTCCCCTATCAGATCGCCGCGTGTTTGGATAAGCTGGATCTAAGCAAACCGCTGCCCCAGCCCTACGAGGATGTGTGCAGCCCGCGCATCTGCTTTACCGCCATCGCCTGTATCAGCCTCTATACGCTGGTGCTGCCCTGTCCCCCCAAGGTGGATTGCAGTGAGGTCTGGGGCCGGCTCCCCCTCTTTCCGGATGGAGAAGCCCCCTGCCCTGTGCAGCCCTGCAGCTGTGATGACAGCTGCGCCTGCGCGCCGCAGCCAGGCTTTTGCCACAACTGCGGGCGTCCTATCGGGGATTGCTGCGGCCCGGAGCCGCCCTCGTTTTGCCCCTTCTGCGGCAGAAGGCTTTTCTAAACGCTCTAGGGTATCAAGGGCGCGCAAGCTTGCGCGCCCTTTCTCCTTTTAGGGCGTACGCATCCATTTATCCATACCGTGATAACTATTCAAGTCCAGCGGAGCGGTATCGTTGGTATACAGTTTTTCCTGTGTCAGCAACGTATTGGTCCTATAAAAAAGGCTGATAAAGGGAAACTCATAAACAAAGCACTGTTCCAGCTGGGAAACCGCCTGCTTATATCCCTTTTCATCCCGCTGCTGGGCGATATCCTCCAGGGCTTGCGAGATCGTCGCCGAACGGTATCCGCAGTAATTAGGGGATTCCGTGTCAAAGGCAAAGCTCCAATCCATAGTTGCGCCTACGGTATAGCGTACCATCGCCAAGTCGTAGGTATGCTCCTTCAGCTTTTTATCATACCCATCCGCACCTTGCAGGTCAAGCACAACGGTAATGCCCACCTGGGCCAGCTGGTCTTGCAGGGTCTCTGCCGCGTAGCGCATATATGGGTTTGAAATATCATCACAGACCAATAACGTAAGGCTGACGGGCAGGCCGCCCTGACGTAAGGTCTGCGTCTGCGCGTCGTAGCTAAGCCCCGCAGCCTGAAACTGGGCCAGGGCTACCTCCTTGCTATGCTCAAATGCCTTATGCTGGTTTGAGTACAGCCAGCTATCCTGGGGGATCAGTCCTTCAGTGATCAGCGCATGGTTTTGATAGGTCGTGTTCGCTATATTTTTCGCATCGATGGCATAGGCGATCCCCGCCCGGAACGCCTCGTTTTGCACCAGGGTATTTTGATAGTTGAAGATCAGCGCATCCAGCGTGTGGGCCGTGTACTCCTTAGCGCCCGCCCGGAGTGACGCGCTTTGATATTGCCCGGTCAGCACGCTGTCGGTGTCGATACAGTCCAGCTGCCCCAGCTCAAATGCCTTGTGCATGTCCTCCTGCGTAGCATAGGGCAAAACCTCTACCGCGTCAAATTTGGCGCGAGGCCGCCACCAGCTTTCGTTGGCGGCCAGCTTCATCCCCTCCTGCTGCGCGTAGCTTTGGCATACATACGCGCCGGTGCCATTGGGCAGGCAGAGCGGGTCGCTCTCCCGCTGCGCATAATAGCTTTGCGGGATCACAGGGAAGTTCATTCCCCCTATGATCGCGTAACTGGGGGTTTGCACGTGTATTTTAACGGTATAATCATCTACCGCTTCGCAGGCGGTGGCGCCTGAAAGCCCGGCAGACCAATAGCTGCCCTCGCCCAGTGCCTTGATGGCATTAAAGCTATAAACTACATCCGCGGCCTTGAGCTCTCCTCCCTGGTGAAAGCTCACCCCCTGGCGCAGGGTAAAGACCCAGGCCAGGCTGCCGTCCTCCCCCTCCTGCAATTCCCACTTTTCCGCCAGCGCGGCGATGGGTTTGCCGGTATCGTCCAGGCGCACAAGCCCTTCAAAGACCAGGGAGAGCGCGTTCATCACCGAGCGGTTTTTCGTTTTGAGCGGGTGGAGCGTGGTGATGTTTTGATCCATCCCCAGCTTCAGCGTCCCGCCGGCTATCGGCTGCACGGCGGAAGGCGTGGGCGTAGGCGCCTGGATAACCTGGGCGCTCTCATCTACGGCTACGCATCCTGCCGTAAGGGACAGGGCGATCATCATCGCCGCCATCGCCCGCCATGGGCGTTTAGAGCTGATATAGGATCTGATATTGTTCATAAGCGTTTTTAACGCGTTTAACATATTCCTCGGTCTCCTTAAAAGGGATCGCCTTCAGGGTCTTGCCATCGTCGCTGTACGCCGGGTCCTCCAGCCAAGAGAGCACGCGGCTGCGCCCGGCATTATAAGAGGCCGCGGCCAAAGTGATATCCCCATCATAAAGGGTCAGCAGGTACTTGATGTACCAGCAGCCCAGGCGGATATTGGTATCCGCCGTTAGCAGCTGTGCCTCGTCCGGAGCGGGCATGGAAAGCTTTTCGGCGATCCAGTCCGCGGTCGTCGGCATCAGCTGCATCAGCCCCATGGCCCCTTTGCCGGAGCGGGCGTCCTCATCAAACCCGCTCTCGCATTTGATGATCGCCGCCACCAGATAGGGGTCTACCTGAAACTCATCGGCGCACGCGACGATCTGCTCCTCAAAGCGGAGCGGATAGAGCCTGCGTTGGTAGGGCTTGGAAAAGCCCACGATCACCATGACCGCGCATAGCGCGATGCCCAATATCCATAAGGTCACCCGCAGGATCCGGCGGTCCGTCCTGGCCTTTTTCCCACGGGATTTACTGCTTTTATTCGTTTTTTTCGGCCCCGTTGCCACTGTTTTGAACCCTTTCTATCCAAATCTTATCGACGATGCGGCACGTATCCGCTATCGTCCCCGAAGTATCAATGCAGACATCGGCATATTTTTTCTTTTCTTCCAGCGGCCACTGGGCCGCAATGCGCGCCTGTGCCGCATCTTTTGTCGCGCCATCCCGCGCCATAACCCGGGAAATCTGCTCCTCCACCGGCAATACGGCCAGCCACACTTCCTGCACCATATCCTGCATACCGCTCTCCAGCAAAACCGGCGCGTCTATAATGACAGCGGGGGCTCCCCCCTCGCGCGCCTGAGCGATCTGCCGGCCGATCTCCGCGCGGATGAGCGGATGGCTGATGGCATTGAGTTTGGCCAGCTGCGCCGGATCGGCAAATACGCAGGCCCCCAGCTTTTTGCGGTCCAGCTGGCCGTTTTCAGCCCGGTATTCCGGTCCAAATGTGTGCATAATTGCATTATACATGCTGCCGCCCGGCTGGGACAGCGCCCGCGAAATAGCGTCCGCGTCCACGATTACGGCGCCCAGCGCCCCAAGATGCTGCGCGACGGTAGACTTGCCCGAGGCGATGCCGCCTGTCAGCCCTATAATCTTCATCCCAAGCGCCCCCTATTTAGCGTCATACCAAGTATAGCCAGCGTGTACGTCTACCGCAAGGGGAACTTTCAGCGCCAGAACCTGCTCCATCTCGCGGCGCATCAACGCAGCGACGGTATCCTGCAGCTGCGCCGCCGCATCTACGATCAATTCATCGTGCACCTGCAAGATCAGGTGCGCGTCCATGTCCGCCTTGCGCAGCGCGCTGTTGACCGCGATCATCGCAAGCTTGATGATATCCGCAGCCGTCCCCTGGATGGGCGCGTTCATAGCCACGCGCTCGCCAAAGGCGCGTTGGTTATAGTTTTTGGCATGCAGCTCGGGCAGCGGCCGGCGCCGGCCCAGCAAGGTGGTCACATACCCCGCATCTTTGGCGTTGGCCACAGCCTCATCCATATAGGCCTTTACGCCAGGATAAGTCTCAAAATACTTTTCGATAAACTGGGCGGCCTGTGTGCGGGATATCCCGGTATTGCGGGCCAGACCAAAATCGCTGATGCCATAGACGATACCAAAGTTGATGGCCTTGGCGTTTGAACGCATCTGCCCGGTTACCGCGTCCATGGGTACGCCCCACATCTCAGCTGCCGTGCGGGTATGGATATCCTGCCCCTTTTGGAAGGCGTCGATCAGCGTAGCGTCTCCGGACATGTGCGCCAGTACCCGCAGTTCGATCTGAGAGTAATCGGCGTCCACCAGCACCCTTTCCGGGGCGGAGGCGACGAAAAAGCGCCGCAGTTCCCGGCCCATATCGGTGCGCACCGGAATGTTTTGCAAGTTGGGCTCGGTGGAGCTGATGCGCCCCGTAGCCGTCACTGTCTGCTGGAAGCTGGTGTGGATCTTTTGATCCCTGCGGTCGATCACCGCCAGCATCCCGTCGATATAGGTGCTTTTCAGCTTCATCAGCTGCCGGTATTCGATGACCTGCTCGATGATCGGGTGCATCCCCCGCAGGCCTTCCAGCACTTCGTTATCCGTGGAATAGCCCGTCTTGGTCTTTCGTCCATGGGGCAGGCTTAATTTTTCAAACAATACTTCGCCCAGCTGCTTGGTGGAGTTGATGTTGAATTTGCCCTGGGCATGCGTATAGATCTCATCGGCCAAAAGCGCCAGCCGGTCGGCAAAGCGCTCACCCGTGGTGCGCAACGCCTCGCTGTCGATCTTAAAGCCCTGCGTTTCCATCTCGATCAATACGTCGACCAGCGGCATCTCCACGGTATCAAACAGCTTTTGCAGCTGCAGCTTCGCCATTTCATCGCTCTGCACGCTTTTCAGCCGCATCAGCATGGCTGCGCCCTGCTGCTCGCTGCCCAGCCCCGCCTCTTCCAACAGCTGGTTGAGCGGATACGAGGCCGCCGTAGCGTTCAGCAGGTAGGCGGAAATAGCGGTGTCATAGGCGATCCCGCGCAGGGTCACGCCCATCGTGAGCAGCAAATGATATAGTTTTTTAGCCTCATGCAGCACTTTAGGCCGCTTGTCATCCTCTAAAAAGCCCTGAATCGCCTGCACGGCTGCCTGTACGTCCAGCGCCTCGGCCTCGTCCAGCAAGGACTGCTTCAGGGCTACCGTATATTCCCGCTCTGTACTGTCGGCAAGGGTCAGCGCATCCGGCGTCAACGTCAGGGCGACCGGGTCCTTCAAAGACGCGACACAATCCGCCAGCGCCTCTAACGTGGTCAGCCGCTGGCGCTGGATCTCGGCTACCGGCGCCTTATCGCCTCCATTGGTCTGCGCCTGGGGCAAACGCCCCAGCAGGCTGCGCATCTCCAGGCTTTCAAACTTATCCAGCGCTTTTTGCGGCGGGGGCCACTGTAAAAGGCAGGCGGCAAAATCCAGGTGCAGCGGCACCTCCCGGTCGATGGTGGCCAGCTGTTTGCTCATACGGGCCTGGTCTCCAAACTCTTTGATGGTGGCCTGCAGCTTTTTTCCCGATACCTGATCTGGGTTCTCCAGCACGTTTTCCAGCGTGCCGAACTGGCCCAGCAGCTTCAGCGCCGTCTTTTCCCCCACGCCCGGGAGCCCGGGGATATTATCGGACGCATCGCCCATCAACCCCTTAAGGTCGGGCACCTGATCCGGCGTCACCCCGGCCAGCCCCACAAGGCCTGCCGTATCCAGACACTCCACCTGGCTGATGCCCTTGCGGGTAAACAACACCCGGGTCATGTTGCCGATCAGCTGCCAGGCGTCCCGGTCCCCCGTGACCAGCAGGCAGGGCACCATTTTTTCCTCCGCCAGGCGCGAAAAGGTGCCCATGATGTCGTCCGCCTCGTAGCCCGCCAGCTCATAACAGGGAATCTCCATCGCCTCTAGCACTTCACGCAGCAGGTCAAACTGGGGCCTGAGCTCCTCAGGCGTCGCCTTGCGCCCCGCTTTATACGCTTCAAACGTGTTATGGCGAAAAGTTGGCCCCTTATGGTCAAACGCCACGGCCAGATAGCTGGGGGCGTAATCCGCCACGATCTTGAACAGCATGCTGCAAAAGCCGTATACGGCGTTGGTGTAAATTCCATTTTTATTGCTCAGGATGGGCAGCGCATAAAAGGCGCGGTGCATCAAGCTGTACCCATCGATCACGACTAACGTTTCAGCCATCGTCTATCTCCCGTTCACGGCCATGGTTCTCCATAAGCCGTCTTTTTTCCCCTCCGGGCCTAACACTAAATTTAACATATGCCGCACCAAAAATCAAACGCGCAAGGCCTCTTGGATAAACTGTTAAGTATATCTTAAGTTTTAACATAAAGATAGCCTTTGCGCATAGCGTATCCATTTGCGCAAAGGCTTACTCTTGCTTAGATCAGGCGTCGTATTCGGGCATAGCTTCCTGCCCTTTTATTTCCTCGCCCTTTGCCTCGCCTTTATCTTCTGGTTCCTGCTCCAGGCCGGATACGATCCCCAGTTCCCGGCAAAGCCGCGCCAGTTCCTCCCGGCTGTCTTCCACCGGCTGGTTTTGTTCCTCCTCCAGATAGGCGGTGTAGGGCTTTGGCTCTACTCCGGCGATGGCCATCTGTTCCATCGGCAAGGGCGTCTCCTCGGGGTCGCCCATTTGGGCCAGGTCTTTTTGCAGGCCGGCCAGTATGCGCGCCGCGCTCTCCTCCAGCAGCTTCAGCTCCCCTCTGCGCTGGCGGATGCTGCGCTCCAAATCGTGTAATTCGCGCAGGTAAGCCTGGCGTACGGTGCCAAACTCCTTTTCCGCGCTGCGGTTCATCTCCTCAACCCGGGTCTGTGCAAACAACAGGGCTTTGGCGATATTCGCCTCGTCCTTGCGGTAACGCTCCAATTCGCGGTTCAACCGCTCCACCTCGCCCTCCAGCTCGCCTACGCGCGCCTTGAGCTTCTCGTTTTCGGTCTTGGTTATCTGAAGGGAAACCGCTTCTCTTTCCTTCTTTCCAAACGCCATGCTCTCCCCTCCTTACAGCTTATGCTTTGCCGTTGCGGGCTTTTTTCAACAACTCCTGTTTTAAGTCGTATAGTTTTTGGGAAAGGTCCACTTTATAAACATGCGGGTTGCGCAGCCTGCGGTACTCCTCCCAGAAGCTCTCCATCTCCTCCCGGGCAAAGGCGCAGATCTGCTGCAGTTTAGGCTGCTGGTATACTAGCTTTCCATCTACAAAGATGGGCTGCAGCAGCTCTTTGGTATGGAAATCGGTCACCGTCATCTTTTTCCAGGTATCTACCGGGTGGAACAGCGTCAACGGCTTGCTCTCGTCCACACTCTCCTCCTCCAGCATGATCAGATCGGCAATCGCCTTATTGGTGGCGTTATCGTAAATGCGCATCACCTTTTTATAGCCCGGGTTGGTGATCTTCACCGGATTCTCGGATACCTTGATCTTGGGCACCATCGTTCCGTTCTCATCCTCACAGGAGAGCTTGTACACCCCGCCCAGCGCCGTAAACCCATCGCTGGTGATCAGCTTGGTGCCTACGCCCCACACGTCGATGCAGGCCCCCTGGGCATTCAGATCCCAAATAAGGTCCTCATCCAGATCGCCCGAGGCAAAGATCTTGGCATTGGGGAAGCCCGCCGCATCCAGCATCTGGCGCGCTTTTTTGCTCAGGTAAGCCAAGTCGCCCGAGTCCAGGCGGATGCCCACCGGCTCGTACCCCTTGGCGCGCAGTTCTTTAAAGCAGGTGATCGCATTGGGCACGCCGCTCTTTAACGTATCATAGGTATCCACCAGCAGCATGCACCCGTCCGGGAACACATCCGCATAGGCCCGGAAAGCGGAAAGCTCGTCCGGGAAGCTCATCACCCAGCTGTGGGCATGGGTCCCCTTGACCGGAATATCGAACATCTGCCCGGTCATCACGTTGCTAGTGGCGTCGCATCCGCCGATCACCGCGGCGCGCGCGCCTAAAATGCCGGCATCCGGTCCCTGAGCGCGGCGCAGGCCAAACTCCAAAACACTACCGCCCTTTGCCGCCTGCACCACCCGGCGCGCCTTGGTGGCGATAAGCGTCTGGTGGTTAATAATGTTAAGCAGCGCCGTTTCGATGAACTGCGCCTCCATGATCTTGGCTTTTACGCGCACCAGCGGCTCCTGCGGGAATACGATGCTGCCCTCCGGCATGGCATAAATCTCCCCGTTAAAGCGGAAGGTCCTGAGATACTCGAGGAAATCCTCATCAAATATATTGAGCGAGCGAAGGTATTCGATGTCCTCCCGGTTAAAGTGCAGATTCTGGATATACTCGATTACCTGCTCCAGCCCCGCCATTACGGCGTATTCCTGCAAAGCATGGCCTCTAAAAAACATGTCGAATACGCTGACCTGATCCCGCTTACCATAGCGGAAGTAGCCGTTCATCATCGTTAGTTGGTACAGATCCGTCATCATCGTCAGGTTCCGCATTAACATAAGCGTTTTCCCTCCATAGAGCCAATAGCGGCCCGTGCTTTTCCCGCGCGCGGCGCAAAATAGATAGAAAGCCCAGGCGAAGGCCTGGGGAGCGTTGGTAATGATCCAAAATCATTATAGGTTCTTCTCAATTCTCTGTCAAGAAATGACAGGGCCCGGAAGGCGCGCACTTTGGCCACTTGCCAAGCGCTGCTTCCGGGCCAGGCCGTCTATTCCGGCATGGGGCTTACGAGTTTCGGGTCGATCGTGGGCATGGGGCTGGCCGCGTCAGGCGCGTTATGGGTCACGATCGGCGGTTCCGGGTCGGGCGTTACTACGGGCGCTTCATCCGTGGGCGCGCCGCTGGGTAGCGGCGTTACGTTGGCCGAAGGCTGCGCGGTATCGCTGGGCACAGAGCCGTCGTCATTGTCGGTACATCCGGTCAGCGTAAACGCCACCAACATAGCGCCTAACGCCAGCACCAGCCCTTTTTGCAATCGCTGCATGTTAATCCCTCCTTTTTGAGGATAGTTTTCGCAGCTTTCCGCCCGGCTATGAGCATAAAAAAAAGCAGGCGCCTGTCAAAAGCTGCCTGCTTTTTTAAATTTTTTACTGACCGCGCAAAATCCGCACGTAAAGGTTCATCATGGCCATTTCCTCCGCCAACTCGGTCAGGTTATAGGCCTCGTCGATATTCTCCCCGCAGCTAACCAGGCCGTGGCGCTCCAGCAGCAGTACCTTCCAGTTTTTGATGTATTCGCTGCACTCATCCGCCAGCTCCTGGCTGCCCACGGGCCTATAGGGCACCACGGGGATGCGCTGGATGTAATTGCGGCTCTCCGGGTTGATGGGGATGATCTCGCGGTTAACATAGGCAAAGGAGGTGGACGCCGGCGGATGGGTGTGGATGACGCTGCGCACATCCTCCCGAGTGCGGTAAACCATCAGGTGCAGCGCGGTTTCGCTGGACGGCGGATTGGTGCCGAACAACACCCGCCCGTCCATATCCACCACCACCAGGTCATCCTCGCCCAAATCGTCCAGCGAGGATTTAGCCCGGGTGATCACGATCTTATTGTTGCCCGTGCGCACGCTTACATTGCCGCCGTAGGCGCTGACGTATCCGCGCTCGTGCAGGCTGTGACAGGTCGCGATAATTGAAGCGTTGGTTGAAAGATGTCTTTTCATTCCCTCTCAGATTTTTCCTTTCCCGTATCAAAAACCGGATTTGTTTTTCAGATTACGAATATAGTATAATCGTTATAAATAGGTTTGAAAAGGATAATTTTTTAAACGCTGCTGCGTCTGCTCTCCCGGACCTTGAGGCCCTATGATGGAGCACGCCGCGCGTTTTGCCTGCCAAAGCCTAGAAATGGGGAGGAACTATGCGCAATAAGTATGGAATTTTTGTTTTGATCGCGCTGCTATGCCTATGCCTTTTCGGATGCCAGCCTACGGGAGATAAAAGCGCCGCGCAGCTTTTAACTGAAAGCGGACTGGAAAGCGCGGATAGCGTCAGCGCCATTGAAACAGAATACACCGCCGAGGGGCGCCAGTCCAATACCTTTTACTGCGATACCATGCGTGCCGGCAGCTGCCAGGAATTTTTGCAGCTTTGCGACGCCTTGTTTAACGCCCAACCCAAGAGTATGGGCCCCAACTACTACTATAATGTGGCGGATGCCTCCCATACGCTCGTGGTCAAAGGGGAGAATCAGGCCCAATGCAAAATTTATTACGATGAGGCCAACCAGTTTTTTTGTGTGGTGGAGGATCTGGCTACCGCCGAAGGCGAACCCCAGCTGATCTACCACTACTTTGAAGCCCCGCAGGAGATTGCCCAGATCTTTCAAGCCCGCCGCGCTTTTGCCAGC
This sequence comes from Luoshenia tenuis, assembly GCF_014384745.1. Lineage (NCBI taxonomy): Bacteria > Bacillati > Bacillota > Clostridia > Christensenellales > Christensenellaceae > Luoshenia > Luoshenia tenuis. Next base: position 40,125 of record NZ_JACRSO010000006.1, on the reverse strand, counting down.
GATGTGCAGGCCAGCGCCACCAGTCAGGAAACGGAAAAGCTGCTGCTCAAAGCCTCTATCACCAAAGAGGAGCTGACTGCTGAGGGCGAGGAGGTCGAATACTCTTATTTTGACGAAGCCTCTACCGATACGCTTCAGGGCGAGGGCGCCCAGTACCGGGTGATCTACCCCGAGGAGACTCAGTCCGTTCCCATCGACCAGCTACTGGTTCAAGTGACCTGCGGCAAGCAGGAGCAGCCGGGCTACACCATCGATTTTGAGGGCATCATCCGTACGGACAAGATGGTGGTCATCCACGTTTCTACCGAAGCCCCGGCCGATCAGGCCGAGATCCCGGAGGACGCGCCGTTGATGCCCGTGCGCAGTATTCTGGTCAAGGCCAGCGATATCCCCGCAGGCCACATCGTGGTATTTGCGGATGCCGATCACAACGTGTTGGAGGCTATCAACTGGCAAGGCTAAGCGTAACCCATTAAAACAGTATTGAATCACCCGCAGGTTTGCTGCGGGTGATTTTTCTATCCAATTCCATCGCCCCGCTTAAATCCCCACTTTTCTTCCATATATATGCCTTATATGTTATAATGTACCAGCGTCATATATTGGCTCGGCTGCTGCCCATTTCCAGGCGGAACCGCAATCCCCCATTGGACAAAAAGCAGCCTGCATTTTTTTGATCCTTTTCATGCCAAAGCCAAAATGCGCCACAGGCCGGCCCAATGCAGCATGTGTATGGGAGCCGGCCCATAGATTGCGGCTAAACGTTTTGAAAGGAGATTATACACAAATGGAAAGTGCAACGCAAAACAAGATGGGCACCTCGCCAATGCTTAAGCTGATCGTATCGATGTCACTGCCCTCAATTTTTTCCATGCTGGTCCAGTCCCTCTACAACGTCGTAGACAGCATGTTTGTATCCTGGTACAGCCCGGATGCGCTCACGGCCGTATCGCTGGCCTTCCCCATTCAATCTCTATTGATCGCGGTGGCGGTAGGTACCGGCGTGGGCATCAACTCTCTAGTATCCCGCCGGCTGGGCGAAGGGCGGCAGGAGGAAGCCAGCCGCGCCGCTACCCATGGCATATTGCTTGGCGCCTTTAGCTGGGTGATCTTTGCCCTGTACGGCGTCTTTGGCACGCGGGCTTTTTTTGCCAGCTTTACCGAGAACCCGGTGGTTTTTGATATGGGGGTAAGTTATCTCTCTATCGTTACCATCATGTCCTTTGGGATGCTCATCGAGGTCAATCTGGAAAAGACCCTTCAGGCTACCGGGAACATGATCTATCCCATGCTATTTCAGTTGACCGGCGCCGTTACCAATCTGATCCTGGATCCGATCATGATCTTCGGCCTGCTGGGCTTCCCCAAAATGGGGGTCGCCGGCGCCGCTTTGGCGACCGTGCTGGGACAGATCTTGGCAATGGTGTTCAGCTTGATCGTCATCTTTAAAAAGAAGCACGCCATCCACATTACCTTTAAAAAGTTTAAATTCAACTGGCGCGCAGTGCGCGATATTTATGCGGTAGGTCTTCCGTCTATCATCATGCAATCTATCGGTTCGTTTATGACCATGGGGATTAATGCGATCCTGGTCGGTTTTTCGGAGATCGCCGTATCGGTCTTTGGCATCTACTTTAAACTCCAGTCCTTCGTATTCATGCCGGTATTTGGCCTTACGCATGGCGTGATGCCCATTATGGGCTTTAACTATGGCGCCAAGAACAAACGGCGGGTTATGGACGCGCTGAAGTTCGGCGCGATCATCGCCTGCGGCATCATGCTGCTGGGCACGCTGCTGTTTTGGATCTTTCCCAAGGAGCTGCTGGCCATCTTCAACGCCTCGGAAGAGCTGTATGCCATCGGCGTACCGGCGCTGCGGCTAATCAGTCTTTGCTTTGTGCCAGCGGCCATCGGCATCATTTTTTCGACCCTGTTCCAGGCCGTGGGCATGGGCGCGCGCAGCCTCTTTATCTCCGTACTTCGTCAGTTGGTGGTCCTGCTGCCGGTTGCCTACCTGCTCTCAAAGATTGGGCTGGAGAGCGTCTGGTACGCCTTCCCCATTGCTGAAACGGTCTCTCTGGCCGCCAGTTTGCTGATCTTTGCCTCGTTATACCGCAAGCATCTGCACCATCTGGGCGAGGATATTGCGCCGGAACAGATTCCCGCATAAAATGGCAAAAAAAGCGCCCAGCCGGAGAATGCGTTCTCCGGCTGGGCGCTTTTTTTACGGCCGATAATCGCACGGCTAAAACCAATACTGCTTCATTTTCTGTAAAAACGTTTTAGTTATCGGATAGCCGCTATACGCGCCTATCACTGAATCCACACCGCAGTACGGGCAGAGCGCCGTATTCTCCATAGGAACCCATTCAACGATCTCACGAGGATCAAAAATACTTAAGCAATAAAAGCAACCGCACTTTCTATCGGAAGAAAGCTTATCCCAGTTATCCGAAGCATACAAATGCGCGGCAATATAATCCGCCATAAGCTCTCCCTCCTCCCTGTGTCATTTTATAGGTTTATGCGCAAAGGAAATCCCTCCCTCCGGCGTGACAAAGTCGCGCCACCTTCCTCGACAGAGGGAGGCAAGTGTAAGTTGACCTAAAGGGCAGGGCATAGGCGAACAGGCTGGAAAATATATAAGCTAATATACTTCGGAGAGCTTGAGAAATATATGTCCCCACCACGGAGTGGCCGTTTCAAGGGGTTAAGGGGGATAAGGTGGAAATCGGAATCCCCCTTCCCCCTTAACATATAAAACACGTTCCCTATCCTTTATTCCTGTCTTGCATTAGGCCTCGTTTCTTCGCCGAACAATAACCTATACCTTTCCCTTCACTCCCTCCACAGCGCCTCACAGGAGGTCGATACCGCCAGCGCCCCTGCAGAGAGCGCGGCATAGATATGGTCTTTTCGTACGATCATGCCTCCTGCGATGATGGGCTGGGGTATCGCAGCCTTAAATTGGGCGATAGCCTCGGGCAGCAGTCCCGGCATCACCTCAACCATATCCGGCCGGCATTCCCGCACCATTTTAATTCCGCTGCCCAGCGAGGCCGAATCCAGCAAAAACATGCGCAGGATCGTGCGCATGCCCTCTTCTGCCGCTACGCGGATCAGGGGGCTACGGGTGGTAATCAGCCCATCGGGCCGGATATGGCGGGCGATCAACCGGACCCCGGCCGGGTTGCGGCTTACCCCATCCACCAGATCGATATGCACAAACACCTTTTTGCCGGCCTCCTGCAGGCGGCGCACCTGGCCCGCCAGCTCCAGCACGTCCCCGCCCAGGGCAAAGACGATCCCCGCATCCGCCTCTCCCGCCCGCGCCAGCGCTTCTTTCTCGCGGGACGCGGCGATAACCGGAAAATCTTCCAATCGATTCAGTATGCTTTTTAAGGACATGGGCCCTATCCCTCCTGTGCGCTGCTTGGTTTGATTGATTATGGGATGAGCGTAGAGGCCTGCTTGGCCTGCGCCCGGTTCATCGTTTGAAAATGCCACCATTCATTGGGAATGGTTTGAAAGCCTGCCTGCGTCATCACGCTGCGCAACAACAGCCGGTTATCCAGCTGTTGCTGGGTCAGCTTCCCTTCTTTGAGAAACTTCTGTTCGTACCGGGGCTGAGAAATCGCGTCCAGCGTATCCACCGGGCAGCCCATATCCAGTTCTTCCCCTGTGCGGGCGTTGACCAGCGTAACGTCTACAGCAATGCCGTAATTGTGCAGCGAGCCGGTCTTGGGGTTGGCCAGGTATCCCCGCAAAGAGGGGTCCGGCAACGCATCCCACAATGCCTGTTGGACGCGCAGCGGGCGCGCCGCATCCTTTACGCAAAGCGCCAGGGTGCTGTCCTGCGCATACAGCAGACGCTGCGCACGCCCCAGTGCCAGCGCAGCTGAAGGGTGCAGGTAGGCCCGCTTCAGGTCGCCATACAGGTCATATCCGGCTATGTTATCCGTTGTGCCATACATCAGTTTAACCCATATCAGCCCGTTGGCCTGATGCACCTCGATAAAGCCTGCGTCCCGCATCACCTTTTCATCGGCAGAAAGCTCCCAGTCGTAATCCACATATTCCATTGCCCGTGCCGCCGAGCCTATTGGCGCAAACATCAGCAACGCGCATAAGCCCAGGGCCAGCCATCTTTTCATAAGCTCGCCTTCATCCCTTCTACCGTTCTATCTTATCGGTTCTGCATCCCTCTTGTCAATCCAGACGGCAAACTGTACTTTGATATGTTATAATATCCTAAAGTATGTCTGAAGGAGTTTGACCATGAGCATTATCCATGCTTTTGACCCCCATTCACCCGAGATCTTTACGCCGCAGCACCTGCTCTCCCCCATTGAGGGATTCCCTGAAACGGTGTTGGTCACCTTCCGCCATAAGATCGTCCAGCGGTTCATTGCGCGCTATTCGCCCACCATCATCAAAACCCTGCACGGCGCAAGCCCGGTTCCCATCTATCAAGCCGTTATCGACGGGCAGGCCGTCGGGCTTTACCAAACGCTGATCGGCGGGGCCGGCACTGTCGGGCTATTAGAGGAGATCATTGCCCTGGGCGGCAAAAAATTCATCTTTTTCGGCTCGTGCGGTACCCTGCGCAAAGATATCGCCGCCGGGCACTTTATCCTGCCTACCGCCGCCTACCGGGACGAAGGGGTCAGCTATCACTACGCCCCGGCCGATGAAGATTATTATCCGGTTGAAACCCAGCCCAAACTGGCACAGATCTTCAACCAGCTGCAAGTTCCCTTTATCGAGGGCAAAACCTGGACAACGGATGCCATTTACCGCGAGACCCGCAACAATATGCAGGCGCGCCGGGATGAGGGCTGTATCTGCGTGGATATGGAGTGCGCCAGTATTATGGCGGCAGGTCACTTCCGCGGCGTACAAATCTACCAGTACCTCTACGGCGAGGATACGCTGGATGGCGAGGATTGGGATGCGCGCACCATGGGTAAAGTGCCCCCCAGCGCGGACGACCGGTATCTAAGCCTGGCGGTGGAGATCGCCGCACTCGTTTAAGCCAAACAAAAAACCGCGGGAAATATCCCGCGGTTTTTTATGCTGCAAAAGCCATTATTTTTTCATGGCAATGGCTTCTTGACTGGCCTTAACAATGTCCGAAGCCTTCATGGCGTATTTCTCCATCAGGAAATCCAGCTTGCCCACCTCGCCAAAGTGGTCGCGCACGCCGATACGCTTTACCGGAACCGGGCAGACGCCGCTTAAATACTCGCACACGGCCCCGCCCAGGCCACCGTTGATATTGTGGTTCTCGGCCGTTACGATGGCGCCGCATTCCTTTGCGGCCTTGAGCACCGTTTCGGTATCCATGGGTTTAATGGTGTGTAGGTTGATCACCCGCGCCTCTATCCCTTGCTCGTGCAGGGCCGTGGCGGCCTTTAAGGCCTCCGCCACCATGATGCCCGAGGCGATAATCGCCACATCCTTACCCTCTTTCAGGGTGTCCGCCTTGCCCAGCACAAACCGGTAGTTCTCATCAAACACCTTTTCGGTCTGCTTGCGGAACATGCGCATGTAAAAAGGCCCTACGTGTTTGTAGATCTGCGGCATCGCCTGGCGCAACTGCTCGGCATCCACCGGCTCAAAGATCGTCATATTCGGCACCATGCGCATCAGCGTCACATCCTCAAAGCCATCGTGCGTGCCGCCGTTGATCTCCGCACTTACGCCCGGGTCAGAACCTACCAGCTTCACGTTGGCGTTGGAAAAGCCCACCGACAGGTAGACCTGGTCCATCGCCCGGCGGGAGATGAAGGGCGCAAAGGTGTGGGTAAAGGGGATCTTATTAACGCTGATGGCCAGACCGGCAGAGATCGTGACCATGTCCTGCTCGGCAATGCCCGCATCGATATGGCGGCCGGGGAACTCGTCGCGCAGGCGCAGGGTATTCACGCCGCGGCTCAGGTCCGCCTCGACCACGACCACGCGCTCGTCCTCTTTCATCAACTGCTCTAAGGCGCGGGTATAGACCTCCCGCATTTCAAGCGTATCCTTCATTATGCTTTAACCTCCTCCAGAGCAGCGATCGCCGCCAGCATTTGTTCACGGGTAATGGTAGTATTGTGGTTGGTGGATACATCCTCAAATCCCAGCAGGTTTTTGCCCTTGACAGTCTTCATGATGATGCAGCGGGGCTTACCGGCCGACACCTCACGCGTCAGCGCGTTATAAAGCTGCTCGACATCATGGCCATCCACGGTCTGCACGTCCCAACCAAACGCTTCCCATTTTTTATCCATGGGCTGCATATTCATGATATCGGTCGTCCTGCCATCGGACTGGAGGCCGTTATCATCCACCATCACGGTCAGGTTGTCCAGCTTAAAGTGTGCCGATGCCATTGCGCCTTCCCAAATGGAGCCCTCGTTGCACTCGCCATCGCCTACGATGCAGAATACCCGGTTGGGCTTTTTGTCCATTTTAAAGCCCAGCGCCAGACCCACCGCATTGCCAAAGCCCTGGCCCAGGGAACCCACCGTCATATCCACGCCCGGGGTCTTGTGCCGGTCGCAGTGGCTGGGGAGGATCGTATTGGGCTGGTTCAGGGTATCCAGCGTTTCCATAGGGATAAAGCCCTTGAGCGCCAGCGTGGCGTACACAGCGGGGCCCGCGTGCCCCTTGGAGAGCACGAACCAATCCCGCTCCTCCCACTTGGGATTCTGGGGATCGATCTTCATAATCGATTGATACAGCACCGCCAGCGCCTCACACACCGACATGCTGCCGCCAAAGTGGCCTACCCCCAGCGTGCCGATGCAGTGAATGGTTTTTTTGCGGATCTCGTTTGCAAACTTGCGCAAGCTTTCCACTTGACACTTTTCCATCGAATTTTCTCCTTATTCCTTTTATGCCCAAAGGCGACTCGGGGCTAACCCCCGAATCGCCTTTTAGCATTTTGTCAATTCCTTACAGGCTCTTAAGCTGCAGGTTCGGGCCTTCGATGCCCATATAGCCCATATTGCGATCCGGATGCGTAATCAGCCATTTGTTTTTGGCTTTGAGCAGCTCGGGCTCGCCCTTGTAACCGGATACTTCCTTATCCAGCGGCAGGTTGGTGCCGCGCGGCAGGATAACCGATACCAGGAAGCCGTCCGCAGCTTTCGCATGCATGGGCGCCAGGTGCAGGCAGGTGTCGTACAGCTCGATCATCTCGCCCTCGGGCAGGAAGAAGGTCTCCACCTTGTTGGAATCGTAGGTGATCTTCTCGCCGGTGAAGTCGATATCGCTCAAGCAACCCAGGAACAGTACCGTATCGCTGGTGGCGACGATCACTTCGTTACCCTTATGCCACTCCATGCCGTTCATCATCACGTTGTGGCCCGAGCACATGCCGATCTCGATGGGCATGCCGCCGTAGATCACATCGGACACTTCCTGATAGAGATCCAGGCTCTCCTCCGCCTCGGGGATCGAGGCGATATAAGCGGTCTTATCCGCGGGAATCTCGATATTTTTCTTCAAAAAGTCGATCAGGGGCTGTACGTTAAAGCCCTTATGCACGTTGCCGTATTTGCGGAAAGCCGGGTCGCACACGCAGCGAATGTTCAGTTCCGGGTTCAGGGCCTGCAATTGCTCTAAAACAGTGCTCATTTTCAGTATTCTCCCTTATCGTATTCATTTGCGCCGCCTATATGGCGCTACGCAATATCATGATGCCGCGCAGCATGCCTCTTATTTGCTAACAGACATACCGCGCGGCCTCAAGTAAGTTTAATTTAGAAACCCAGGCTCATGCGATAATCGGCCATCGCATCCACGTTCAGGGTCGGGATGTACTTGGCAGCCTCGACCATGATGCGGGAATAGTTGCCATGGATGCCGGTGCAGTGGTGGATATAGGGGCCGAACATGAGGTGCTCTTCCCACTTCTCCCAATCGTCCACTTCCAGCCATACATAGGTACCGGAGGTCTTGGGGCCTTCAACGCCCTTGCCCTCGCCGGTGAAGAGCGTGTACTTGCCGTTCACGCCATCCAGACGGTTCACGGTGATGGGGCCGTCCTTGATCTCAAACTGCGCGCGGCCAGCGGCGATCGCGGCGGAGGAAGGATCTTTGGCCAGCGAATAGCTGTAAGGCCCGCAGTGCCACAGCAGCTCTGCATTGTCGTTCTCCGGATGACGGATGGTCAGGTCAGAGAAGAAGGTGGTCTTGGAGCCCAGAGCGGCGGCCTGCGTCATCACGCTGGTGATCGCACCCATTACGTCGGTCTCGCAAGCTACCGGAATGCCCATGTCGGTGATCTCACCGAACATCGCGCAGGAAGAGCAGCCGATCAGGCTACGGAAGATCCAGCACTCGCTGGCGCAGGCATCCGCGCCCACATCTTTGATCAGCTTGGTCATCGCGGGTTTGAGCGCGACAAGCTTCTTCATCGCCATCTCATCCATGTCGCGCATGGCAAAGCGGCTGGTGACGTCCTTATAGGCAGCCTGGAACTCGTCATCGTTCTTGGCAACCATGTTGTCGATGGAGCTGAGCAGCTCGGGCAGCGAGATCGGGAACACCTGGATGCCCCAGCGCTGGAGCAGGTCGGCCTCGTCGTACATAACGCTCATGAACGGACGGGGACGGGTGCTCAGCTGGGCGATCTTCATGCCGCGGAAGCTCTTGATAACGGAAACCGTGCCGCAGAACTCGCCAAAGCCCTTGGTGAACTTGGGATCTTCGATGTCCACGTTCACGATGTAGCTAAAGGGCACGTGCAGGCGCTGGAGCACCTTGGTCACCGCAAAGATACCGCACTGGGTATCGCGCTCGCGGTTGCCGGTCACAGGATCGGGCATGTTATCGCGGTTGCCCCAGATCAGCACAGGCACATTCAGGCCAGCGGCGATGCGGGCGGTGATCTCTTCCGGGCCGAAGTTGGCATGCGGGAAGAATACGCCGTTCACACCGGCAGCTTTCAGCTTGTTGACGACGGGATCGATATGCTCGAGCTCCTGAGCGATGCCATCTTCCGTTACGTCGTTGATGTCCACCAGCTCAACGGCCTCAGGCGTGATCTCTTTGAGCTTTTTCCAGAACAGGTCGCGCTGGGCAAAAGCAGCTTCCTTGCTGCCGAAGGCACCCTGGCGCCGTACGGGAACAATACCGATCTTGATCTTATGCTGTTCGTACATTGTAGTGAATCCCCCTTATAAATTATTCCATTCCCCAACTGCCCTTTAGAAAGAACGGCTGCGGAAAAGTTCGACTCGCTCGTCGATGTCGCCATACTCGATCTCGCCCGTTTCCAGGAATTTGAGTACGGTTTCCATCTTGGGCAATGCCGCGCGCCCGCCTAGACGGGTGCATTTGATTGCAGATACCGCGCTGGAGAAGCGAGCCGTCTGCTCGGCCGACCAGCCCTGCAGCAACCCCACAAGGAACGCGCCGTGGAAAATATCGCCGGCGCCGGTGGTATCGATGACCGGTACGCGGAAGGACGGGACCTGGAAGAACTTGCCATCCTTATCCACGCCTACGCAGCCGCGCACGCCCAAAGTCACCACTACGATCTCCGGACCCATGGCCTGGATCTCGCGTACATGCTTTTCAAAATTTTCCTCGGTACCATAATGGTTGTGGTACCAAACCTCCGAGGCGATGAACACATCCAGATACGGGATCAGATCAAAAATCTCCGGATCCGCGCGGCCGTCGGCGTCATAGCCCACTTTCACGCCGTGCTCATGCGCCAGTTTCGCGCAGCTGATCGTCAGCTCATCGGCCGTGGACAGGAACATGAACTTACCCGAAACCAGGTAATCGTGATCCAGCTCCTCAAACTTTGCCGGTTCCACGGTTCCCTGACGGCCCAGGATCGTACGCTCCATGGTCTTTTTCTCCGCCAGAATGATGCCAAAAGCATCCCGCGCGCCCTTGCGCACGATCATATGCGAAGTATCCACGCCATCCATGGCCAGGTCTTCCATGGCCATTTTGCCAAAGGTGCTATCCCCAATGGCGCCCGCCATGCCGACTTTTGCACCCAACCGGGCCGCTGCCGCCATAGCAGAGGCGATTAAGCCGCCGCCCTGGAGGGAGAAATCCCCCATGGGCGTTTTAAAGCCCAGGTTGATCTCATCCATCTGCACCAGCAGATCCATATTGGCACCGCCTACGCCAATAATATCCATGCTCAAAGCACTCCTTTAACGTAATACTTTTAACTTACAGGGTGCGACCGCAGGTGAACACTTCCATGCGATATTTGACAACCTCGGTCATGGCATCGGCCAAAGCCTTGGAGTACTGCAGGAAGGTCATATCCGGCAGGTTCTCCAGGGTGAACTTCTTACCAAAGTCCAGAATCTCCGTGAAGATGTTGACCTTATCGATGCCCAGCTCAGCAGCCTTGCGGAAGTCGTCATCAGCAATACCGCTGCCGCCATGCAGCACCAGGCCCACACCGGTCGCCTCTTTGATGGCCTTGATGCGGTCAAAGTCCAGCTTGGGCTCAAAGCTGTAGTTGCCGTGCAGGTTGCCCACCGCGATGGCCAGCGCATCAACGCCGGTACGCTTTACAAAGTCAACCGCCTGCTCTACCTTGGTGAAGGACTCAGGATCGATCTGGTCTACGCCGTTGCGGCCCACATAACCCAGCTCGCCCTCAACGGATACGCCCATGGCATGAGCGATTTTAACGATCTCAGCGGTCTGCTCCACGTTCTCTTCATAGGTCAGCGCAGAACCGTCAAACATAACGGAGGTAAAGCCAGCGCGCATGCATTTGACCGTAGTCTCAAAGGTCTTGGAGTGATCCAGGTGGATCGCTACCGGCACCTTCGCTGTGGTGGCCAGGTATTTGAGCAGGCTGGTCATCGTGTCCAGATCGTAATAGTTCTTAACGAAGCCCTCGGGAACACCCAGCATGATGGGGTAGTTCACCTGCTCGGCCGCATTAATCATTGCTACGGCATATTCGTAGTTGATTACGTTGAACATACCTACCGCATTCTTGTTTTTCGTCGTGATTTTAATGAGATCATTCAGTGTCGCCAGTGCCATGAAAACAGCTCCCTTTTAATAAATTTATAGCAAACGGGGCATCGCCCGTTCGTCTCGAATTAGGGCTGGTGAGATTTACGTCGAAATCCCCACCAGGGATTATTTTATCATACCAAAATTCAAATGTACAGTATTGACCCTACATAAATAAATATACTTTAAAAATGAACTTTGAAAAAGTGGGCACAATCGTCCACATTTTTCAACAATTTAACCGTGATTGCGATATTGCCCTGGCGACATGCCGACAATTTTTTTGAAGATCTGGCTGAAATACTTGGGGTTGGCATAGCCTACCATCTCGCCGATCTCCTGCATGGTGCAATCCTTCTGCTTCAGGTATATCTTGGCTTTTTCGATGCGCAGGTTTGTAATATAGTCGATAAAATGCATCCCGGTCTCCTGCAAAAAGAGGCGGCTGAGATAACTGGGATTCATATTGATCTTTTCCGAGATCGTCGTCAGCGTGATATCCTGGTTGAAATAACGGTTGATGTACTCGATCGTCTCGCTGATGGGCCGGCTGTAACGGTCCCGCGTCATCTGACGGCAATAGTCCTTCAGGTGCGTGATGTAATCGTTCATGAAACTTTCCAGCTCCTTCAGCGTGGAGCAGCCCATGATCTTAGCATAGATCTTATCATTGGTATAAAGCAGCGCGTTGTCCGCGGAAATTTGGCCGATCATTTCGCTTTGCACAAGCAGGAAAAAATTGATCAGCAATTCCTTTACCTTGCGCTCCTCATAGCGGTGCGCGCGCAAAAAGGTCTGGAATTCGGCTATGTACGCGTCAATGCTGTCCCAATCCTTGCGGGAGAGGTACTCTTTGACGCGCTGGATATTCTCCCGTTCGTTAAAGCGGCGCAGGGCCTCTTCGTCCTCTTCCTGCGGCAGGTCGCTGTAATGGTAGGTCTTACCCGGCCCTTCGTAAAAATGATTGCGCAGCGCTTCCCAGGCCTGCCGGTAGGCTTCGGGTATCTTTTCCTGCTTGGATAGAATCTTGGAAAGCCCCGCCGTCACCTCCACGTTCAGATAACGGCTCAGGTTGTTTTTAAGCAGGTTCAAAAAGGCGTATACGTCCTGCATAAACTGGCTCTCGCTGGGGCTGGACATATACAGCAGCATGGTATAGCGGTTGGGGCTGTCGTTAAAATAAAAGCCGTCGAAGGTAAAGATCTCGTGCAGCACATCCAGCGCCGTACTGCGCTGGGCCACCAGGTCCGCCTCGCTGGCCTCGGTATCCACGTAATCCAGCACCACATTGCACATCAGGTAGCTGCCCTCGCGCAGGTGCAGCTCATATACCGCCAGGGCATGCTCCAGATCCGCCTGATCGGAGAACTGTCCCTTGACCATTCTGCGCAAAAACTCCTCACGAAGATATTCAATATCCCGTTTGATCTGTTTTTCCTTTTTCAGCGTATCGACTTTTATGTCGTTATCGGCGATATACTTATCCCGTAATTTACAGATGACTTTAGCGAAGTTGTCGTTATCCAGGTCGGACTTGAGGATATAGTCCACCGCGCCGTAGACAAAGGCCTCCCGCACATACTCATAATCGTTATAGCTGGAGAGCACGACCACGACGATCTGGGGAAATTTTTCCCGCACGTGCGAGATCAGCTCGATCCCATCCATCCTGGGCATCTTGATATCGGTCATGATAATATCCGGCGGAACTTTCTCGATCAGGGCCAGCGCCGTCTCGCCATTGGAGGCTTCGCCCGTAATCTCAAACCCGTTCTCCTCCCAGTCGAACAGGTTCTTAATGGCCATACGGATGAGCGGCTCATCGTCGACTATCATCAATTTTATCATCGCTTTACTTTCACCTCTAACCCCTCTAGGGAACCTATTTCCAATCCATTACTGGTATATTGTTATAACGTCACCATTATACCATAAACCCGTTTTAAACGCCCATGCCCGCCGGACAAAACCAGCCCTTCCTAGGGGCATGTACTCCTATTATATCATATCTAAGCCCCGTTTGGCATTAGCCCTGTACATGAGATACTTCCTCCCGCACCAGGGGGATTTTAATGCGCACCTGCGTCCCCTCCCCCTTTTGCGAATGGATCTGCAGCCCGTATTCATCGCCATAATTCAGCTTTAGGCGCCGGTTGACATTATAAAGCCCCACATCCCGCCTGCGCTGCTTGGAGCGCAGCTCCGCGTTCATAAAGCTCTCGATATCGCTTTGCTCCACGCCGACGCCGTCATCCCGCACCTCAAACTCTACGATGCCTTCCTCCTGCTTTTCGCGGATGGCAATGGTCAGCTTGCCCATCCCCTCTTTAGGCTCTAAGCCGTGGAAGATCGCGTTCTCCACGATGGGCTGGAGGATAAAGCCGATGGTCAGGTCGTTTTCCACCTGTGGATCGATCTGATAATCCACCAGGAACTTGCCGCAATACCGCGTTTCCTCAATAAAGATATAGGATTTGATCCATTCGATCTCCTCCCGTATCGGGATGGGGCCGGTGGTGGTACGCGTTACCGAGCGCATGATGGTGATCAGCGCCGATACCATATCGGCAATCCCCTTTGATTTTTGGATGATCGCCATATAGCGTATGGCATTTAGGGTATTATAGAGAAAGTGCGGCTGTATCTGCGCCTGCAGGGCAAACATCTCGGCCGAGCGTTTCTCGGCCTCCTGCTCGTAGATGCGGGCGATCAGGATCTTCAGACGCATGCTCATGCGGTTAAAGCTGGCCGCCAGGTCGCCGATCTCGTCATTATACTTCCAGACGATGGTATCCTCAAAATTCTTCTTTTCGATGCGGTCCATGCTGTTTTTCAGCCACTTCAGAGGCCGGACGATATGCATGGCCACGTAGTAACATAAGATCACCGCAACCACCGAAAAGATGATCGCGATCATCACAAAAAGCCGCCCGTTATCGCCCAGCGCCTGCGTCAGGTATTCCTCCTTCATCAGGCTGAAGACCCGCCATCCAGAAGAGGCGCTGTTATTGCAATAGGCCAGGGTCGATACGCCGTCTTCCTTTAGTATCTGCCCATTTTTTCCGCTGTCGATGGGTTTTAGCAGCCGCGCATCCAAAAACATGCTGGCTGATTTATCCTCGCGGGTGTCGTAAATGATGCGGCCATATTGATTGGTTACCGATATTTCGTGGCGCTTATCCCGCCCGGCCCGTTGCACAAAGCCATCGATCATCGACTGGGCCGCCATCACGCGGACTACGGCTTTGGCCGCTCCGCGTTCATCCCTGATCAATACGGCATAGATCATGCTGGGGATCTCCTCCCCTTCGGCATTTTCATAGATCACATTATCAAGATATATCTCATGCGTGCTCGCCTCGCCCACGCTGGTATACCAAAGCTCCTTGGTATAATCCCACTGATCGACCGCGATATCCGTACGCGGCGTGGAGCTGAACATCATCGGATAACCCGATCCCGCCTTGCAGATGCTCATCTCCAGCACGCCGGGAATGGGGGTAATCAGGCTGCTCAAGTACTTGGACGCCTGGTCGTAATCCTTCTGAAAGTCGCTGCTGGCGGCCTGCGCGTCCTCCCCGCCGTATTCCTTATGCAGGTTCTCTATCACCTCGTCGTTTTGTGCCGCGCGCCTGGCTACCGCCTGCAGCTTATTTTGATAGCCCTCGATATTCTCCATGACCCGGTCGGCCACGTCCTGAGAATAGATCAGCGCATTTTCAATCAAGGCCTGTTTGGCCATATTATAAGCTAAAAAGCTGTTCACAGCCATGGGGATCACCGTCAGCAGCAAAAGCGCCGCTAAAATACGCGTCTTTAAACTCATATTTTTTAGCCAGTTCATCTTTTGTACGGCCTCCCCTCATCCCGTTATGCCGCTTATCTTACGGTTCAAGCTGCGCGTCGCCCTCGCCTGTAAAGACCTCCACCGGCTCGGCAAGCACCGCAGCGATCCGCCCCAAAACCTGATCGCGGCCGATCTTGTTTTGCGCCGATACCGGTATGATATCGTCCGCAAAGTCCTGGCGCAGGTCAAAAGCGATGTCCATACACTTTTTCTTCCAATCCCGTTTGGGGATCTTATCGCACTTGGTAGCCAGCACGGTATGGGGTATCTGATACTGCTGGAGAAACTGGGCGATCATCTTATCGTGCTCGCCCGGGCGGTGGCGGATATCCACCAGCAAGAACACATGGCGCAGGTTATGCGAGTACATAAAGTATCCCTCCACCATGCCCGCCCAGGATTTGACCTCGCCCTTAGATACCGCGGCGTAGCCATATCCCGGCAGATCCACCAGCTGGAACGCATCGTTAAAGCGGTAAACGTTGAGCATGCGCGTCTTGCCCGGCTGCCCGCTGACCCGGGCCAGCTTATAGTTGTTGGCCATATAGTTGATAAACGAGCTCTTGCCCACGTTGGACTTTCCGGCAATCGCGATCTCCGGGAAGCCCTTGGGGATCCCCTCCGCGCCCTTGGCGCTGGTAATGAAGCTGGATTTTTTGATCTGCAGCATCCTACTCTCCTTTTGCTTTGGTAAACACCAGGTCCAAAACCTGGCGGAAGTGCTCCACGAAGTGGAAGGTCATTTTATCGCGGATGCTCTGGGGCACCTCCTCGATATCCGCGCGGTTCTCCGCCGGCATGATGATCTCCCGCACGCCCTGGGCATAGGCCGCCATCACCTTTTCGCGGATACCGCCCACCGCCAACACCCGTCCTAGCAGCGTGATCTCGCCCGTCATGGCCAGATGCTCCCGCACCGGGCGCCCGGTCAACGCGCTGACGATCGCCGTCGCCATTGAGATGCCCGCCGAAGGCCCATCTTTCGGGATAGCTCCTTCGGGAATGTGGATGTGCAGATCCATCCCCTTGGGGAATTCATCCGGTATTTTTATCGCCGGGCCAATGGTACGAATATAGCTGATGGCGGCATGGGCGGATTCCTTCATCACGTCGCCCAGCTGCCCGGTCAGCTCCACGGCGCCCGTCCCCTTCATGGCGGCCACCTCAATGGGCAGCGTATCGCCGCCATAGCTGGTCCAGGCCAGACCGGTCACCAATCCAGGCAGGCGCTCGCCCGTCAGCTCCTGGCGCTTGAATACCGGCTTGCCCAGGTATTCCTCCAGATCCTTTTTGCGCAGCGTAACGCTTTCCGACTCGCCTGCGGCGATCTTGCGCGCGGCCTTGCGGCAAACCGCTGCCAGCTGCCGTTCCATCTGCCGCACACCCGCCTCCCGGGTATAATCGTCGGCAATGGCGCGCAGTACCGCCGGGGCGATGTGCAGCATATCCTTTTGCAGCCCATGGGCCTCCATCTGCTTGGGCAGCAGGTGCTTTTTAGCGATCTGCACCTTATCCTCAACGGTATAGCCCGGCAAATTGATGATCTCCATTCGATCCCGCAGTGGTCCCGGGATCGCCCCGATATCGTTGGCCGTGGTCAAAAACAGCACCTGCGACAGGTCGAAGGCCACCTCCAAATAGTGATCCCGAAATGCGCTATTCTGCTCGGCATCCAGCACTTCCAGCAACGCCGCCGCCGGATCACCCCGCATATCGTGCCCCAGCTTGTCCACCTCATCCAGCAAAAATACCGGATTCATAGAGCCGCTCTGCTTCATCCCCGTGATGATGCGGCCGGGAATTGCGCCGATATAGGTGCGCCGGTGCCCGCGGATATCCGCCTCATCCCGCGTACCGCCCAGCGAAATACGCACGAACTTACGGTTCATCGCATGGGCGATGCTGCGTGCGATGGAGGTCTTACCCACCCCCGGAGGGCCGGCAAAGCACAGGATCGGCCCTTTGACGCTACGGGTCAGCTGGTGCACGGCCAGATGCTCCACGATCCGCTCCTTTACCTTTTGCAGGCCGTAATGCTCGGCGTCCAACACCTTTTGCGCCTTTTGCAGGCGGATATCGTCGTCCGTATATACGCCCCAAGGCAGATCCAGCACCCACTCGATATAGGTCTGCAATTGGCTGATCTCCGGGGTGCCCGGCGCCATGCGGCCCAGGCGGCCCAGCTCCTTATCCACCTTTTCGCGCACCTCTTGGGGCAGCGCCATCTTTCGGGCGCGCTCGGCGAGCTCATCGGTCTGCTCGCTCTCGTTTTCGCCCAGCTCTTTGCGGATCGCCTTGATCTGTTCGCGGAGATAAAATTCCTTCTGGTTTTTATCGATCTGCCGCTTCATTCGGGATTGGACACGCTGCTCCAGGCGCAGCAGTTCCAGTTCCCGCTGCATGTACTCATAAACCCGCTCCATACGCAGGTCGATATCCAGCGCCTCCAATACGTCCTGGCGCTGTTCCAGGCGCGCAACGGTACTGGCTGCGATCACGTCAGCCAGCTGTCCCGCGCTTTCGATCTCGCGCAGCGTTTCCACCGTTTCGGCCGAGGCCTTGCCCCCCGCCGAGACAAATTCGGCAAACCGGTCGCACAGCAGGCGCATCATGGCCTGGCGCTGGATATCCGGCTCCCCCTCCACATCCTCATAGATCTCCAGCTCCACCCGCAAAAAGGGCTCGGTTTCCACGAATTGGATCGCGCGGGCGCGGCATACGCCCTCCACCATCACCCGCACCACGTCGCCGGGCATCTTGAGGATCTGTTTGATCTTAGCCACCGTACCAATCGAATGGATCTGGTCGGGGGCAGGATCCTCGTCCTTGATGTCCTTTTGCATGGCCAGATAGATCGATTGATCCTCCAGCATGGCCGCCTCCAGCGCGGCGATGGATTTATCCCGCCCCACGTCAAAATTCAGCACCATGTGCGGGAAGATCATCAATCCCCGAAGCGCCAGCATCGGCATATTATTTACATTAAAATTCTGCATGCAGCCTAAAAGCACCTCCAATACCCAGCCGCGCTGAATCCGCCCGGCTGCGCTTTCACCATTATACCCTGTCAAAAGGCCCCTTTGCAACCTGCGCCTGGCGATGCAGGCCCATGTAATTTTCGCCAGCACAGCCAATATTCGCTTACCCCTGGCCCCTTCCCCTTCTATGGCTGCGCTATTTTATGCAGCAAAAAACCGGCCCTGACGATCAGAGCCGGTCCATATTTGCTTTTGCTTTAGGCGCTTTCGCCTGCTGTGGCGCTCTCACCCTCCTTAGCCTCGGGCAACGCGGGTTTATCGGCCACCACCATCAGCGGCTGCTCCGCATCCACAATGCTGGCTTCGGTAATGATGCACTTTTCAATATCCTCTCGGGAGGGAATATCGTACATCACGCCCAGCATCGCCTCTTCTAGGATCGCGCGCAATCCGCGCGCGCCGGTCTTGCGCTTCATCGCCTTTTGGGCCACGGCGCGCAGCGCGCCGCTTTCAAACTCAAGATCCACGCCGTCCATCTCAAACAGGCGCTTATACTGTTTGACCAGCGCGTTCTTCGGCTCGGTCAAAATATTCATCAGCGCTTCTTCATCCAGCGCGTTCAGCGTCACGATCACGGGCAGACGTCCCACGAACTCGGGAATCAGCCCAAACTTGAGCAGATCCTCGGGCAGCATCTTTTCCAGCACCTTGCCCAGTTCGGTTTTGTTGCTGCTCATCATCTCAGCGCCAAAGCCCATGGTGTTTTTCCCCGTGCGGTTTTCGATGATGCGCTCGATCCCGTCAAACGCGCCGCCGCAGATGAACAGGATATTGGAGGTATCGATCTGGATAAACTCCTGATGGGGATGCTTGCGCCCGCCCTGCGGCGGCACGCTGGCAACCGTACCCTCGAGGATCTTCAGCAGCGCCTGCTGTACGCCCTCGCCGGATACATCCCGGGTAATCGAGGGGTTTTCGCTCTTGCGGGCGATCTTATCGATCTCATCGATATAGATAATACCGCGCTCTGCCTTTTCCACATCGTAATCCGCCGCCTGAATGAGCTTGAGCAGGATATTCTCCACATCCTCGCCCACGTAGCCCGCCTCGGTCAGCGAGGTGGCGTCCGCAATGGCAAAGGGCACGTTTAAAATGCGCGCCAGCGTCTGGGCCAGATAGGTCTTGCCGCAGCCCGTGGGGCCCAGCATCAGAATATTGCTCTTGGTGAGCTCTACCTCTTCTTCGCTCTTTTCGGCGCCGGCGTTCACACGCTTATAGTGGTTATATACCGCAACGGCCAGCGCTTTTTTGGCCCGCTCCTGGCCAACCACATATTCGTCCAGAATGGTCTTGATCTCGATGGGTTTTGGCACGTCCTGCCAATCGATATCGGCAGAATGGGTATATTCCTCTTCGATAATCTCCTGGCAAAGCTCAATGCATTCGTCGCAGATGTAGACGCCCGGGCCCGCAACCAACCGGCGGACCTGTTCCTGGGTCTTTCCGCAAAAGGAGCATTTTACCGCCTTGGGTTCATCGTATTTGGTCATTTTCTGCTTCCTTTTCTTTGATTCGCACCTTACCGGCGCGGTTTGATGATCTCGTCCACCAGGCCGTATTCCTTGGCCTGCTCCGCCGTCATGTAATAGTCGCGTTCCACGTCTTGGGCCAGTTTTTCAAGCGGCTGGCCGGTACGGGCGGAAAGGATCTCGTTCATCTTGCGTTTGATCCTCAAGATCTGCTCGGCCTGGATGGCGATATCCGTCGCCTGCCCCTTGGCGCCGCCTAAGGGCTGGTGGATCATGATCTCGCTGTTGGGCAGGCACTTGCGCTTGCCCTTTACCCCTGCTGCCAGCAGGAAAGCCCCCATCGAGGCGGCCAATCCAACGCAGATGGTGGAGACATCGGGACGAATGTACTGCATGGTATCGTAAATGGCCATGCCTGCAGAAACCGAGCCGCCGGGGCTGTTGATATAAAGCATCACGTCCTTTTCCGGGTCGTCCGCCTCTAAAAACAGCAGCTGCGCCACCACCAGGTTTGCCGTGGTGTCGTTGATCTCGCCATCCAGAAAGATGATGCGATCCTTCAGCAACCGGCTATAAATATCATATGAACGTTCACCACGATTGGTTTGTTCAATGACCATAGGGACTAAATTCATCAAAAATGCCTCCTTTCGTGAGGATTGCTCTTCACGTCTTATTCGCCCTTGAGCAGGGCCACGGTCTTGCGCATCACGATCATATCCGTCAGGTACGCCATATCTTGCGGCTGCAGGGATGCGCGGTACTCTTCAACGGGTTTGTTGGCCTGTTCGGCCATTTTGGCGATCTCCGCATCCAGCTCCTCCGGGGTGGCCTCGATCTTCTCGGCCTCCTGGATTGCCTCCAGCACCAGCTGCACCTTCACGCGGGTATCGGCATCCTTGGCAAATTCCGCACGGGCGTCCTCCGCCTTGGAACCGGTAATGGTAAAGTAGTCGTCCAGCCGCAGGCCCTGGTACATCAGGCGCATCTCAAACTCGCGCATCATGTTGTCGATCTGGCGCTCGATCATCACCTGCGGGATCTCCACGGTGGCGTTCTGGGCGATCTTCTCGATCAGGGCGTTTTCGTACTCCGCATCCGCGCGCTGCTTGTTCTGCTCTTCCAGTTTAGCCCGAATATCGGCTTTATACTCATCCAGCGTATCAAATTCGCTCACATCTTTTGCAAACTCATCATCCAGCTCGGGCAGCTCTTTCTCCTTAATGTCGTGCAGCTTTACATGGAAAACCGCATCCTTGCCCGCCAGCTCCTTGGCCTGGTACTCCTCGGGGAACTTCACGTTCAGGTCCTTTTCCTCGCCGGGATTCATGCCCACCATCTGCTCTTCAAAGCCGGGGATAAACATGCCCGAGCCGATGTTCAGCGTCTGCCCCTCGGCCGTGCCGCCCTCAAAGGCCACGCCATCCACCGTGCCGGCATAGTCCAACGTCACCCGGTCGCCATCTTGCACCGGACGGTCTTCCACCGCGATCCAGCGGGCGCTGCGCTCCAGGGCGCGATCCACTTCGGCCTGCACATCCTCATCGGTCACAGTGTACTCGGGCCGGTCCACTTTTATACCTTTATAATCGCCTAAAGTTACGGTAGGTTTCAGCTGCACCGTAGCGGTGAACTTTACCCCATCGCCGCCGATATCGGTAATATCCACCTCGGGATAATCCACCGGCTGCAGGTCGTTATCCTCAATGGCCTTTTCATACGCATCGGGATAGACCTCTTTAAACGCCTCTTCGTAGAAAATGGCGGGGCCATAGAACTGCTCAATCACCTTACGGGGGGCTTTGCCCTTGCGGAAGCCCGGGATGTTCATGCTCTTCACCATTTTACGGTACGCAGCTACGATCCCTTTTTCAAACTGCTCCGCATCCACCTCGATCGTCAGGCGAACCTGGTCCTTCTCCAGTTTTTCCATCGTGCAATTCATGCCTTCTGCTCCTCCTCATATGCGAAATTAGCGCATGTTCATGATTCGTTTTTTATCTTTGGGCAGCGGGCGATCCAGCCGCAAAACGGCATACTTTCCCACAGCCTTTTCATAATCCAAATTATCTTATCACATTTGGTTTCAAAAAGCAAGGAATGTCAAGGGTCTGCATGGATTGCGCAATCCAGCCCCGGTCAAGGGTTTTAACCCCTTTTGCGTCCTCTTCCCGCGGCCGGTTTACGCGGTGTACCCGCCGCCTTTTTCGGCCCGCCCGTTCGCGCCTTTCCGCCTCTTCCGTGGGCCTGCTCCTGGTGCAGCTTTCCACTCCGTCTTGGTCCTTCGTCCCGCTTGGGCGCGTTCCGCCCGCTCCCCGCCTTTATTCCGCTGCGCGGGCCGCTTGGCTGCGCGCGTTCCTGCGGGGGCCTTTTCCCACCGCCGCCCTTCTGCCCTTCGGTGCGGCGGGCTGTGCCCTCTCCCGTACGCGGCGGCCGCTCTCCGATCAGGCAGCGCTTGCCGCTGCCGATCAGGTCGATGCGCTCGGCCTGCTCTAACGCCTTGCGCACCAGCCAATAGTTATGCGGGCTCTTATACTGCAGCAGCGCCCGCTGCATGGCCTTTTCCGATGCGGATTTGGGCACGTATACCGGCTGCATATCCCGCGGGTCCAGCCCCGTATAGTACATACAGGTCGAAAGCGTCCCCGGCGTAGGATAAAAGTCCTGCACCTGTTCGGGCTGCTGGCCCGAGTCCCGCAGGTATTCCGCCAGGGCAATAGCGGCGTTCAAGTCGCTGCCCGGGTGGCTGCTCATAAAATAGGGCACCAGGTATTGCTTTTTACCCATCTGGCGGTTTAGCGCCTGGTAACGCTGTACAAACCGGTCGTACACCTCCCGCGGGGGCTTTCCCATCCGTTCCAGCACCCAGGGGGATATATGCTCGGGCGCAACTTTTAGTTGGCCGCTGACGTGGTGGGCCACCAGCTCCTTCATAAAGGTGCCGTCCCGGTCCGCCATGATATAGTCAAACCGCAATCCGGAGCGGATAAAGACCTTTTTAATGCCAGGCAGCTCCCGCAGCTTGCGCAGCAGCGCCACATAGTCCTTATGATCAGCCCGCAGCTGTTTGCAGGGAGAGGGATAAAGACATTGCTTGCCCGGGCAGGTTCCCCTGTCCAGCTGCTTACGGCAGGCCGGCGCACGGAAGTTTGCCGTGGGGCCGCCTACATCGTGGATATAACCCTTAAACTCCGGCATTTGGGTGATCAACTGTGCCTCCCGCAGCAGGGATTCATGGCTGCGTGCCGTTACGATCCGTCCCTGGTGAAAGGTCAGCGCGCAAAAGGAGCAGCCGCCAAAGCAGCCCCTGCTGGAGCACAGCGAAAACTGCACCTCTTCCAGCGCCGGCACGCCGCCCATAGGTTCATAACTGGGGTGTGCACGCCGCTCATAGGGCAGCTCGTACACCCGATCCAGCGCCTTCCCGCTTAACGGCATGGCCGGCGGATTCTGGATCAGATAGCGCGCATCCTGCTTTTGGATCAACACTTTGCCCCGCACGGGATCCTGCTCCCGGTACTGCGCCATAAACGCTTTCGCAAATTCTTCGCGGCTCTGATGTACCTGCTCAAAGCTGGGGATCGTGATGCCCTCGGGCAGCTCGTCCTCCCGGGCCATAAAGCAGGTCCCCGGCACATCCCGTATCTCGGCGGCGCGTTTGCCCGCCTCCAGCGCCCGGGCGATGGCTACGATCTGCTCTTCGCCCATGCCGTAGACCAGCAGGTCTGCCCCGCTATCCACCAAAATGCTGCGGCGGATGCGGTTATCCCAATAATCATAGTGGGCAAAACGGCGTAGGCTGGCCTCTACCCCGCCGATGACGATGGGCACCTCCCCAAACGCCTTGCGGATGCCGTTACAATAGACCAGGGTGGCCCGGTCCGGCCGCTTGCCGCCCTTGCCGCCCGGCGAAAAGCTATCCTCCCGCCGCGGCTTTTTGGCAACGGTATAGTGGCTCACCATGGAATCCAGGTTGCCCGCGCTTACCAAAAATCCCAGCCTGGGCGCTCCAAATACGCCGTACGCGGCCTCGTCCTTCCAATCCGGCTGGGCGATGATGCCCACCTTGAACCCCGCATCTTCCAACACCCTACCGATCACCGCGTTGGCAAAAGTGGGGTGGTCTACATACGCATCGCCCGTAACCAGGCAAAAATCTACCGCATCCCAGCCCAGCGCGCGCATTTCTTTTTTACTTACCGGCAGAAATCCCAATGCTACCTCCTAAGATCGAAAAGCAGCACAGACCTTTGCGGCCGCGCTGCTCCCCTTACTGCACCCCTCAGTATACAGGGCGGCCGGCATAAAAGCAACCTTTTTAACCGCGGCCCGGGTGAGCCCCAACAGGCAATTTTTATAAAAAACAAGGGCGGGCAAGCGTTTCCAATCGGTTTTTTAATCGAACTCTTGCCCGCGCCATATGTTTTTACGCGTTTACGCGCCGGTTTTTCCACCCGCAGTCACCACATCCAGCTGTCCGTCTACCAGGTCGATGGTGATGTGCGATTGATCCGGAATGCGCCCTTCGATCATGCGCTTGGCCAGCATGTTCTCTACCGTGTGCTGCAAGTACCGTTTCACCGGCCGCGCGCCGAAGGCCGGGTCAAAGGATTCGCGCGCCACATAGTCCCGCGCCGCGTCGGTGATATCAAGCGTACAGCCCCTGTCCGCCAGGCGTACGGCAATATCCTTCACGCTCAGGGTGATGATACTGCGGATCTGCTCGATGTTCAGCGGATCAAATACCACCGTTTCATCTACCCGGTTAAGGAACTCAGGCCTGAAGTACTTATGCAGCTCAGCGATCACCTTTTCGCGCACTTCCTGCGTTACGCCGCCGTTTTCGGCCGCCTCCAGCAAAATCGAGCTGCCCACGTTGCTGGTCATGATGATCACCGTATTTTTAAAGTCCACGGTACGGCCCTGGCTATCGGTCAGCCGCCCGTCGTCCAGAAGCTGCAGCAGGATGTTGCTGACCTCCGGGTGCGCCTTTTCGATCTCGTCAAACAGGATCACGCAATAGGGTTTGCGCCGTACCGCCTCGGTCAGCTGGCCGCCCTCTTCATAGCCCACATAGCCCGGAGGCGAGCCGATCAGCCTGGAAACCGCGTGGCGCTCCATGTACTCGGACATATCGATGCGCACCATGGCGTCCTCGCTGTCAAATAACTGTGCCGAAAGCGACCGTGCCAGTTCCGTCTTGCCCACGCCCGTGGGGCCCAGGAAGATAAACGAACCGATGGGCCGCCTGGGGTCTTTCAGGCCCGCCCGGGCGCGCAGCACCGCGTCGGCCACCGCCTGCACGGCTTCGTCCTGGCCGATCACCCGCTCGTGCAGGCGCGGGGCCAGGTGCAGCAATTTCTCCCGCTCGCCCGCCATCAGCTTTTCCACCGGGATACCGGTCCAACGCCCCACGATGTCGGCGATCTCTTCCTCGGTCACCGCTTCTTTCAGTAGTTCTTTATTGGCCTCGCGCTCCTGCGCGTCTTTTAGCTGCTTTTCAAGTTGCGGCAGCTGCCCATAGCGCAGCTGGGCCAACTTTTCCAGATCATACCCGCGCTCGGCTTGCTCGATCTGATGGCGCACGCCCTCGATCTCTTGCTGAATCTCCTTGACGTGGGCAATGCCTTTTTTCTCGTTCTCCCACTGCGCCTTCATCTTGGAGACCTGCTCCTGCAGCGCGGCGATCTCGCCCTCCAGCGCGGCCAGCCGCGTCTTGGAGGCGTCGTCTTCCTCCTTTTTCAGAGCCTCCCGCTCGATCTGCAGCTGCATCAGCCGCCGGGTGTCCTCGTCCAGCTCTGCCGGCATGGAGTCGATCTCCGTGCGCAGCATAGCCGCCGCTTCATCCATCAGGTCGATGGCCTTATCCGGCAAAAACCGGTCGGAGATGTAACGGTCGCTTAAGGTCGCACAGGCGATAATGGCTCCATCGGTGATCCGCACGCCGTGGTGGATTTCAAACTTCTCCTTGATCCCCCGCAGGATGGAGATGGTGTCCTCCACCGTAGGCGGTTCTACCAATACCGTTTGGAAGCGCCGTTCCAGCGCCGCGTCCTTTTCAATATACTTGCGGTACTCGTTCAGCGTTGTAGCGCCGATGCAGTGCAGCTCGCCCCGGGCCAGCAGGGGTTTGAGCAGGTTGCCCGCATCCATGGACCCTTCGGCCGCGCCCGCGCCCACGATGGTATGCAGTTCATCGATAAACAGGATGATCTGCCCCTGGGATTCCTGAATCTCCTTGAGCACGGCTTTAAGCCGCTCTTCAAATTCGCCCCGGTACTTGGCGCCCGCCACCAGTGCGCCCATATCCAGGGCAAATATCGTCTTTCCTTCCAGCGCCGTGGGCACGTCGCCCCGGATGATCCGCTGGGCCAGGCCTTCCACCACGGCGGTCTTGCCCACGCCCGGCTCGCCGATCAGCACCGGGTTATTCTTCGTCCGCCGGGAAAGGATGCGCACCACACGCCGTATCTCGCCATCCCGGCCGATCACGGGGTCCAGCTTGCCCTCTTTGGCCATTTCCGTTAAATCCCGGCCAAAGCGCTTGAGCGCCTCATAGGTCTGCTCCGGGTCCTGCGAGGTGACGCGCTGGCCGCCCCGCACCTGTTGCAGCGCCTTTAAAAGCAAATCCTTGGTGATGCCGTTGCGCCGCAAAATCGCCTTGGTGCTTCCATCCCGGCTCTTTAGCAGGGCTAAATATAAATGCTCCACGCTGACGTATTCATCCTGGAACTTTTGCGCCTCGTCCTGCGCGTCCAGCATCACCTGGCTGAAGGCTTTGGAAGGATAGGGCTGGGCGTTGCCGCCGCGCATGGCAGGCAGCTTGCCTACCGCCTCTTCAACCTCGCGGGTGATCGCGGCCGGGTCTTTGCCCATATATTGGATCAACCGGGGGATCAGGCCATCCTCCTGGGTCAGCAGGGCCAGGTGCAGCTGGTCGCACCCCACCTCCGGGTTTTCCCTGCGCAGGGCGATCTCCTGGGCCAAACCGATGGCCTCCTGGGCCTTTTGGGTATATTTATTAAAATCCATAACGATCCCTCTTTTCAATCTTTGACTTTCTTTGACATTTATAATTTACCATGTCTGGCTCCGCCTGTCAAGGGCTTTTACATGCGGCACGATACTTTTTTATCGCAGCAGTGTGGCAACTAAAAAATGTTGTGGGCCCGTGTCTGGTTAACCGTTTTAATAGCGTGCCCCCGGCCTTGTGATAATAGCCGCGCGCATCGCATAATTTTAAAGTAAGTTCGGGAAACTAGAAAAAACAAAGGAGGAATAAAGACATGCCTTCCAAATCAAACGTGCCAGAGCTGCCCATCGGCTTTGGCATGTCCTTAGCGCAGAATAACGAGGCCTTGACCTATTTTGGCTCCCTTTCCCCGGCAGAAAAGACCGCCGTCATCCATTATGTGCACGATGGCAATACCACGGGCGAGCAGGCCAAAGAAAAGATAGACCACGCCGTTTCCGTACTTGAGCGGCACAGCACCTTATTTTAAATAACAAAAACGCCGGCATAAATGCCGGCGTTTGCTTTGCGAGCGCAGCCTGTAAGCCGAGTTCTGTCGTGAACAGCCATCTATCTAGGCCTGTGGTTGCCCGCAGGCTCAAGCGATTATCTGGAAATGCGGCGGGCCGCCGCGCTCTTCCATCAATCTTGCTCCAGGTGGGGTTTACAGAGCGGGCAGGTCACCCTGTCCGCTGGTGAGCTCTTACCTCGCCTTTCCACCCTTACCCGCTACAAAACGGGCGGTATATCTCTGTTGCACTTTCCTTGGAGTCGCCTCCACTGGGGATTACCCAGCACCCTGCCCTATGGAGCTCGGACTTTCCTCGTCCCGCCCTAAGCGGACCGCGGCTGTCCAGCTGCCTCGCAAACAAGGCCTATCATATCATAATTCTCTATGCGTCTACAAGTTTTATTTTTCTACTGGATAAAGGATCCTGCCGCAGTTTTCACACACGACGATGGTATCCGGCTCGTTTACCCGCTGCATCACCAGCGCCGCAATATTCATAAAGCATCCGCCGCACTGGTCGCCCACCAGCTTGGCCACCGGCATCGGCCGTTGCTTTTTGACGGCCTTATAGCGCGCCATCAGTTCCTCCGGTACCGTTTTGGCCATCTCGCTGCGCTGCTCCACCAGCGGACGGGTAGCCTCCACGATCTTGGCCGCCGCCTGGTCGTATTTCTCCTTGAGTACGGGATAATCTTTCTTCGCTTTAGCGATCTTCACCCGCATATCGTTGAGCTTGGCGATCTGATCCTGCATCTCTCCGCCCAGGGCATTTAGCTCCTTTTCGCACTTTTTCAGCCCATCCAGCAGCTCGATCTCCTCCTGGCGCATCTGCTCAAGCTCCTCTTTGGTGATAAAGTCCTTTTCATCCTGAACGATACGCTCGTATTCCTCCGCCTGCTCGGCCAGCTTGCCGTGCGCTTCCAGCAGTTTTTCCACTAGCGCCTGCTTATCGGCCATCGCTTCGGTCATCGATTTAATCAAGTTTTGCTGCTCCACCAGAAAATTACGGGTGCGCACCAGCTTTTGCCGCTCGGGGGATACCTTAAGCTCATGCTCGGCCTTATCGATCTCCATATCCACCTTCTGGTAAGCCCACAATTGATCTAAACCCTTCATTTCAACACTCCTTATATCTTTCCGCTTCGGGCGGGCCCTATAAAAAAGGAATAAGCACCGGCTTATCCCTGAACCCACATCCACGGATCATGGCTTTCATCGCTTTTTACGATATCTAAATTCCATTGTAAAGCATTTGCGGCGGTTTGTAAACGGTCAACCACGCAGTCCAGTACCACCCGCTCTGTTACCCCGTGGCCTGCGTCCAGCAGAAGCAACCCTCGCTCCAGCGCGTACAGCGCCTCGTGATGGTCCACATCCCCGGTCACCAGCGCATCAGCGCCCAAAGCACAGGCCGAATCGATCGTCCCCGCTCCGCTGCCGCCGCATACGGCGACCCGGCTTATACGCTCCTTTTGCGGCCCACACAGCCGCACGCCCTGAGCCGATAATTTTTTACACACATACCGTCCCAGTTCTTCCCCGTTCATCGCCCGAGGCAGCGAGCCGATGCGGCCCAGCCCCCCTTGCGCCTTGGGGATCTTAACCGGCGCTAAATCAAAGGCCGGCGTTTCATAAGGGTGCGCTTTTAAAAGCGCCGCTACTACCGCGGCGCTGTCCGCCGCGTCCAAAATCGCTTCAAACCGCGTCTCCTGCGCCAGCGCATGCCGGCCGGTTTCCCCCAGAAAGGGGCTGCTGCCCGCAAGTGGCCGGAACCCGCCTTGACCTTCCACAGCAAAGCCGCTTTGGTCGTAATGGCCATACCGGCCCGCGCCAGCGGCAAACACCGCCTGTTGTACCCGTTCTTCGTATCCCTTGGGGATGAAAACCGTAAGCTTAAACATCTGCGCTGCGTTTTCTTCCAAAATCTTACAATCCTGCAGCTCCAGCGCAGCGGCCAATGCATCGTTTACGCCGCCGGGGGCGACGTCGAGATTCGTATGTGCAGCAAACGCCGCGATGCCGTCCCGCGCTAAACGCCAGACGATACCCTGTCCCGCCCGATCCTCGCGTAGGGTCTTGAGGGGTTTAAAGATCAAGGGATGATGTGAAACGATCATCTGCGCGCCCTTTTGTGCGGCCTCAAACGCGGCAGCTGGCGTCACATCCAGTGTGACCAAAACGCGCTTTACTTCCGCCGCGGGGTCGCCCACCAAAAGGCCCACATTGTCCCAGCTTTCCGCCCACTCCGGCGGGCACCAGCGGTCCATCACTTCCGCAATATCTTTAACCCTTGCAAATGCCATCTTCATCCCTCCCGGCAGCGTGCGATCAGCGCGTCGATTCGCTCCAGTTCTTCCCGCTTATTATGGCGGCTATTGGCCATGCCCTCGCGCTTTGCGCACAGCACCTGCAAATTCCACGACAGATACGTTTGTAAAAGCGGGTCTCCATCTGCCAACAGCCGGCGCCCCAGCGCCTCTTCTACCGGCGTGTAAGGTTCCTCCTGTCCCGGTACGGCCCGCAGCACCACGTAAAACCGTCCTGCGTCCCTGCTCAGGCGTTCACGCTGGATACGCCATCCATGGGTCCACAGGTAGTGCCGCAGCTGGCTTAAGTGCGATTGCGGTTGAAGCATCAGCGTCAGTGTCTCTGCCACACCTCGGGGCGCGTCCTCCAATATTTTAGCAATCGTCCTGCCGCCCATACCCGCGATCACGCAGGCGTTGACCTCGCCAGGCGCCACCACCTGCAGGCCGTCGCCGTTCCTTAGCTCTATGCGCCCTTCAAGGCCCAGCCGCTGGAAACGCTGCCTGGCCCGGTCCAGCGAGGGCGCGCTGATGTCGCTGGCGATCAGCCGCCCTTTCCAGCCGGTAGCCGCCAGATAGGCGCACAGCCTGCCGTGGTTGCTGCCCACATCCAGCAGCGCGCCGTCTTTTTCGAGCATGCCCGCCACGGTTAGCAATCTGGGCTGCAATGCCTCTGCCCTCTGGTTTCGCATAGCCTTCCTCCACCGCTAATTCTCCGTTTGCGCAAAATGCGTCTGAATATACTGATCAAACCTATTCTCAAAGAGTTCTGGCAAATCAGGATAGTACGCTTTGAAACGGTCTCGGACATATTCTACGTCTTCTTTGGTAAAGGGTTCTACTCTTTCGTAAATAGTGCAAACCGCACTTCTTTCCTTATCGCTTTGCCTTTCGCCGCCATTATCCACACCTTGTAAGGTAACCGAGTCTACCACCCTATAATGCGCATGGAGCGGTGAGTCTTCCGACGTAACCATATCAGAAAGTTCCGTAATCACGCGTTGTCCCTTGTCTAAATGATACTGCACCGGGTCGCAAACAACCACAATATCAGCGCCGAAAAAGTCAGTATTAAAGCCACTGTTCTTATCCACATGTGGAACCGGTAATAGATTTAGCGGTACATCTTGCGGTATATAACTTTTGCGTATCATGTCTTCATTAAAAAAAGACGAACTGGCAATAATATAGATCGACTTATTCTGAGCTAATGCAACGTTCTCTAAAATCTGTCGCACCTCAATGATATCTCCATACTGTCCCATGATTTTAGCCTGATAAGCCGCTGTTCCGAAAAATTTGGGCTTCTGATTTATCCCAGACAGATCCGGTAAACTAAAAAAGAAATTGGATACAACGAGAACGGCACAAAGGCCTCCGGCTATATTCCGGGCTATCCTCAGTTTCCGCGATTTAACTGCGATTGCCCCAATATATATAAAACTGCCAGCAATAAGAACCATAAACTGTAAGACCAAAATATATGCATGATGTGCCGTCAAATTTTGAATGCGCAGGAAAAATAACAAGCTTATCATTAAATGCACCGCGTTGAAACAGATAAACTGACGCTTGCGAATCTGCGTTAACTCAAGTACAACGCCTATGGCGCAGATTATACCACTTGCAATGCCTAAATAATGAATGCCTTGTGTAAACCGAACCAGATATGAGTCATGCCCATACGCGTCATAGGCATCCGCATATCGAGAGGAGAGCAGCATTTCAAAATAACCCGGGAAGAAAATGACGATCACTCCCGCCCCAATAGCCCCAACCATCAAAAGGTTGGCGCAAAACCCAGCGGCAAATCGCTTGCGTTCTCCTTTGGGCAGTATAATCAGGCGGAAAATTGACCATATCAGCAAGGTAAGCACTCCGCCCAATAGCCAGTAGGCAATATATCGTCTCAACCAAAGAATATATAGTAATAACGCAACTGTCAGCAAATTTTTCTTCCAATTGAATTTACCCAAGTCGCGCGTTAAGGTTAACAGCGTAACTGCTGCAACGGGCAGTAAAACACTCGCATCACAATAACCTTGCAGTGCAGGAATAAATACTGGGGGAATTATAAACCCAAGCAATACAAACCAATAAAATGAGATCTGTTTCAAGCCGTATTTTTGCAGTAAGCACCGCATTAAAAGTGAAAACGCAATGGCAAAGGGTATGATA
This sequence comes from Luoshenia tenuis, assembly GCF_014384745.1. Classification (NCBI taxonomy): domain Bacteria; kingdom Bacillati; phylum Bacillota; class Clostridia; order Christensenellales; family Christensenellaceae; genus Luoshenia; species Luoshenia tenuis. The sequence continues at coordinate 8,766 of NZ_JACRSO010000006.1, read as the reverse complement.
AACAGAAAGACGACCAATAAGTTGCAAGCGCCATAACCTCCCCCTAAAAGCATCAGTGGGATCGATATTATTAACGCAAGAAGATTGTTATATTCAGCTGTATTAATGCTTTGGTAAAGCGCCTGCAAGGTACCCCATGGATCATCAAAAAGCATTTTCCCCTGGGTTAGGGCAAAGTTTTTGTATGCGCCAAAATCCCAATATTCAATAAAATTTTCTTTTGCAATGATATACATCATTACTCCAAAAAAACCAATACAGATGACAACTGTAATCCATATCTCTTTTTTGGTCAACGATTTTAAAATATCCTTTGCCGGCGTCATACGTATAGAAAAGTACGCCAATGCGTAATATACAGCTAAAGGTAATAAGCCAATTACACACGCCGCCACCGGCGAAAATGATACCGTCAATACAATGACTACAGCGGCCACAGCTAACCATATCCACAGTGCATTTTTTTGAATTGCAGTCTTCATTTGTTACGCTTGCGCCTCCTTTTTTTCTGCGCCCTTACAGCTTTATCTCATAGGTCATGCGCTTTGCCAGGGATACTGTTTTTCAGTCTTTCACAAAAAAGAGTGAGTTCGCCTTTTTAAAGCCTATACCCACTCTTTTTCAAACCCATTCTCATTTCGCGTATCGCTATGCAGTTTAGTCTAAAAAGTCCTTTAGTTTTTTACTGCGGCTGGGGTGGCGCAGTTTGCGCAGCGCCTTTGCCTCGATCTGGCGGATGCGCTCCCGCGTTACGTTAAACTCCTTACCCACTTCCTCCAGCGTGCGGGCCCGCCCGTCGTCTAGGCCAAAGCGCAGGCGCAGCACCTTTTCCTCCCGGGGTGTCAGGCTGTCCAGCACATCCATCAACTGCTCTTTAAACAGCGAAAAAGCCGCCGCCTCCGCGGGCGCCAACGCATCGTCATCCGGGATGAAGTCGCCCAAATGGCTGTCCTCTTCCTCGCCGATGGGCGTTTCCAGCGATACCGGCTCCTGGGCGATCTTGATAATCTCCAGCACCTTCTCCTCAGGTATGCCCATTTCTTTGGCGATCTCTGCAGGCTGCGGATCCCGGCCGTACTCCTGCAAAAGCTGGCGGGATACGCGGATCAGCTTATTAATGGTCTCCACCATATGCACCGGGATGCGGATCGTCCTGGCCTGGTCCGCAATGGCGCGGGTAATGGCCTGGCGGATCCACCAGGTGGCATACGTGCTGAATTTATAACCCCGGCGATAATCGAATTTCTCCACCGCCTTGATCAGCCCCAGGTTACCCTCCTGGATCAGATCCAAAAACAGCATGCCGCGGCCCACATACCGCTTAGCGATGCTGACCACCAAGCGCAGGTTAGCCTCCGCCAAAAGCCGCTTGGCCTCCTCGTCGCCCTGCTCCATGCGCTTGGCAATATCAATCTCCTGCTCCGCTGTTAGCAGAGGCACTTTGCCGATCTCTTTTAGGTACATCCGCACCGGGTCGTCTATGCTCACGCCCTCCGGCACGCTCAGGTCCAGCTTTTCCTCGGTGGTAGGCTCGTCCTCCGCCGCCTCGCTCAGGTCGATATCGCCAGCCGAAGCGTCGCGGATCACCTCCACTGACATGCTCTCCAGCGTGGCGTAAATCTTTTCAATCTGCTCGGGGCTCAGCTCGATATCCTCCAGGGTGTCCATAATCTCTTTATAGGTGAGATTACCCTTTTTCTTGCCCAACTCGAGCAGTGCTTTGATCTTTTCCTTTTGTTCCTGATTGTTTTTCAAACACTCGCCTCCCTTAACTGTGGCGGCGGCCGCTTTGCCGCGCGACGATCAGCGCCTGTATCTCCCGCAGCAGCTCGCTGCGGGTTTCCGCATCAAGGCCGCTTTGTTTCAGTTGGCTTTGCAGTTGGCTGATCTTCCGTTCCACGGCCTGGCTTTTTATCTCCCAGACCAAGTCCTGCACATATTTCGTCATCTGCTCGGGCGCCTGTTCCCCAGCCAGCATTCTGGCTGCCAGCGCCTTTTTCTCGCTATCCTCTATCTCGTCTAACAGATCCGAAGGCGCAAGGTTTCCGCCTTCTTTTGCTGTGGTGCGCAATTTTTGATACAGCATCTGCTGCGTTTCATCTGCCAGTGCCTGGGGCTCCAGTTGTTCATACACCCAGGCCAGGTCCTCGCCGTTTGATGCCAGGTTGGCCAAAAGCGACCAGCCGGCCCGCGTCTCCGGGTTCATCTCGGTTTGCGCGTCATCCTTAGTATTCCGGGTACGTTCTACGTTATGCCTGGGGGTTAGTTCCGCGCCGCTTCCATCTACCTGTGCCTTCAGGCTTTCCATTGAAAAACCCGTTTCCACCTGTAAGCGCTTTAAATAAATCTCCTGTTCCACCGCATTTTCCACGGCCGCGATGATTTTTGCGGCGGCGATGGCGTATTTTGTGCGCCCATCCAGGGTAGAAAGGTCCTGCCGATTTGCGGCGATCTTCATTTTAAAAGCGGGCAGCGTCAGCGCATCCTGCGCCAGCTTGTCCCAGGCGTCCTTGCCAAATTTGCGAATATATTCATCCGGGTCCATGCCCTCGGGCAACGGGAGCACCCGCACCTCCAGCCCTTCTTTATGGAGTATGTCCAAGCCCCGAAGCGCCGCGTTCTGCCCGGCAGAATCGCCATCGTAACTGAGGATCACCCGATCCACATATCGTTTAAGCAGCCTTGCCTGCTCACTGGTCAGCGCGGTACCCAGCGAAGCCACCGCGCCCATCACGCCTTGCTGCGCTACGGATACTACATCCATATAGCCCTCCATCACAAAGAGCTGCTCCGGCTTATGCTGGCGCTTTACAAAGTTCAACCCATATAGGTTGTGCCGCTTGTTGAACACCGGCGTCTCCGGCGAGTTCAGGTATTTGGGCAGGCTCTGGTCCATCACCCGCCCGCCAAAGGCGATCACCCGCCCCATCGTATTAATGATGGGAAAGATCACCCGGTTGCGGAAAGCATCATAGGTTCGCCCTTTGGATTGTACTGCCAGCCCGGCCTGTACCAGCCGTTCTTTGGGTACGCCCTTTTGGGTCGCAAAATCTAACAAAGCGTTCCAGGAATCGGGCGCGTAACCCAGCCCAAAGCGCCGGATGGTGTGCTCGCTCAAGCCCCGCCTGATCAAATAGGCGCGCGCTTGCTTCCCCGCCGGGGTATTCAGCTGATCCCTAAAATACTGAGCGGCCATCAGGTTGACCTCGTAAAGCTGATCCTTTAAAACCCGCTCTCTCTGGTAATCCTGCCGGCCACGCTCGTCCATTTCCGGCAAAGGCATGTTCACCCGCTCGGCCAACAGCTTTACGGCGTCAAAAAAATCCAGCCGCTCTGCAGCCATGATAAAGCCGATCACATTGCCGGCCGCCTTGCAGCCAAAGCAATAGTACATCTGCATCTCAGGGTTGACGCTAAACGAGGGCGTTTTTTCCGAATGGAACGGGCAACACCCCCAATAACGGCGTCCCTTTGCCTGCAATGGCACATACTGTGAAACTACAGACACAATATCATTGCGGCTGCGCAGTTCATTTAACCATTGCTCCGGGAAATAAGTTGCCATTTATCCATCACCTAACTGCCCCATCCACGCATAGGGGCCGAATGGGTTTTATTCGACATCTTTCGCCAAAACCCTTTATTTTTATAAGAATCATTCGCTATCCAAAACATGCCAGGCCGTGGGGATGTATAGATCCGCATACGTTCTTACGGCAAAGCGGTCCGTCATTCCCGCCACATAATCCCCTACCACGCAGCTTAAATCAAAGCGACCAATGCGCGCCTGCATCTCGCCCGGCAGCGCCTCCGGGTGGGCTGCAAAGTGCTGGTACAGCGCGATCATCACGTGCTCTGCGCGCGCTTCCTGCGCCGGATCGATGGAGCGATGGTAAACCTCTTTAAACATAAAGCTCCGTAATTCATCCGTCGCCTTGCCGATCCTGGGCGACATCTCCACTGCCTCGCGTCCGCCGCTATGGCGGATAATATCCAAAATCATGGTGTTGATGCGCTGTCCATGGGTCTTGCCTAGTATCACCAAACAGTTTTGCGGCAGATCCTCCTGGCGAAGCATACCCGCCCGCATCGCATCGTCTATGTCGTGGTTGATATAGGCGATCCGGTCCGCCAGATGCACGGCCTTGCCTTCCAGCGTCTGTGGCTCCACAGGCCCCGAATGGTGGGCGATGCCATCGCGCACCTCCCAAGTCAAATTCAGCCCTTCGCCGTCGCGCTCGATAAAATCCACCACGCGCAGGCTCTGCTCATTATGCTCAAAGCCATTGGGCATCACCTTGCGCAGCGCCCGCTCGCCGCTGTGTCCAAAGGGCGTATGCCCCAAGTCATGTCCCAGAGCGATCGCCTCGGCCAAATCCTCGTTCAGGTTCAAGGCCCGGGTGATTGTCCTGGCGATTTGAGAAACCTCAAGGGTATGCGTCAGCCGCGTGCGGTAGTGATCCCCTTCCGGAGATAGAAACATCTGCGTCTTATGCTTCAGGCGGCGGAAACTCTTGCAATGCAAGATTCGATCTCGATCCCGCTGAAACTCGGTGCGGATCTCACAGGGAGTAATCGCCCTTTCTCTGCCACGGGTCTGCGCCGCTTTTGCAGCCCAGGGCGCGAGCAGCTCTGCCTCCCGGCGTTCCTGTTCTGTACGCAACAACATTCATACCGCCCCTTACTGTCCATCTCGTCCGGCAGCGCCATCACGTTATATTAATACAACAAACTTGCATCAAATTCCTGCATTTATACGGATAAAACACAACTTTATTTTCATATTTGCCGATTTTCACCCTTGCTCTCCCACATTCTCCCCTAGCTCGGTGCAAATTTCTGCTTGGCCTCCCCACGGGTAACTTTGGCCTCATGTAATATAAAAAGGCTCCGCATGCGCGGAGCCTTTTAAGAAACCCTGGTTTCTTATTTGATCTCGATGGTGGCGCCAACCTCGGCAAAGGTCGCCTTGATCTTCTCGGCATCCTCTTTGGAAACGCCCTCTTTCAGGGTCTTGGGCGCGCCGTCAACCGCTTCCTTCGCCTCTTTCAGGCCCAGGCCGGTCAGCTCACGCACAGCCTTGATAACTTTGATCTTCTCAGAACCCACTTCTTTGAGCACAACGTCAAACTCGGTCTTCTCCTCAGCAGCGGGAGCATCGCCGGCGGCAGCGGGAGCAGCAGCCACGGCCACGGGGGCAGCAGCGCTAACGCCAAAGATCTCTTCCAGCTCTTTGACCATCTCAGAGAGCTCCAGAACGTTCATTTCCTTAATGGCTTCGATAATTTCAGCACGAGTCATTTGAATTTACCTCCAAATTTTTTGATTCGCTTTACGCGTAACTTGAGGCGCTTAACTTACGCCTGTTCTTTTTGCTCGCGGATCGCATTAAGCGCAACGGCCAATGCGCGGGCGGGGCCACTGAGCACACCCACCAGCCCTGCTGCCGGGGAATTGAGCGAGCCAAGCATTTTGGCCACCAACACCTCTTTGCTGGGCAGCTTCGCCAGGTCGTTGACCGCGGCCGCGTCTACCACCTTGCCGGATACGACGCCGCACTTGATCTCAACCTTGTTGGTCTTTTTAATAAAGTCACAAACGATGCGCGCCGGAGCGACCGGATCGTCGTAACCAAAGGCGACCGCCGTAGGCCCTTCCAAAACGGGATCCAGGCCTTCGATACCCTGCTCCTTGGCCGCACGGCCGATCAGCGTATTCTTCAGTACCTTGTACTCCACGTTCTCCTTGCGGAACAAGCGGCGCAGCTGCGTCACTTCCTCCACCGTCAGACCCCGATAATCCACCAGCACCACGCCCTGCGCACGTGCGAAGCGATCAGAAATCTCGGCGACAACCGTCTTTTTGAGTTCAACATTCTGGGACATTCTTCTTTGCCACCTCCTTGCATCTTCACTCGCAATAAAAAGCCCCTGTGCGCAGACCGGCACAGGGGCATTGTGTAATACAATATCCATGCGCACCTCGGCAGGCGGTAAACCTTTATGCCCCAAAGGGCACCTGCTGTCTGCGGTGGCCATTTATTTAATTGACAACGCTAATATTATACCAGGGGACAGGCGTCCCGTCAATACAATTTAGAAGCGCGCTGCGTTGATTTTGATGCCAGGGCCCATCGTAGAGGAGATGACCATCGAACGCATGTAGGTACCCTTGGCCGCAGCGGGTTTCGCGCGGACAACGGCATCCACCAACACGTTCAGGTTCTCCAACAGTTTCTCTTCGCCGAAAGACTTTTTGCCGATCGGCACGTGGATGATACTGGAACGGTCAACGCGGTACTCCACCTTACCGGCTTTGATATCCTCGATCGCCTTGGTGATGTCCATCGTAACCGTGCCGCTCTTGGGGTTAGGCATCAGGCCCTTGGGACCCAACACGCGGCCGATACGGCCCACTAAACCCATCATATCGGGGGTGGCTACGCAAACATCAAAATCAAACCAGTTTTCATTCTGGATCTTGGCAATCAGCTCTTCGGCGCCCACGAAGTCGGCACCGGCGTTCTGCGCCTCGGTGGCCTTATCGCCCTTGGCAAAGACCAGCACGCGAACCGTACGGCCGGTACCATGGGGCAGCACCACCGCGCCGCGAACCTGCTGGTCGGCATGGCGCGGGTCAACACCCAAACGGATGGACAGCTCGATGGTCTCATCGAACTTGGCCTTTGCCGTCTGGAGGGCCAGCTGCACAGCCTCAGCGGTATCGTACAGCCTGGAGCGGTCGATCAGCTCCTGGCTGGCACGGTAATTCTTACCATGTTTCATTTCGTTTCCTCCTTGGTGGTATTATCGGCCGGGCCACGCCCGTCCTCCCACATTACTAAAAGCGCTATTAGTCGACGACGACAACACCCATGGAACGGGCCGTACCGGCGATCATGCTCATCGCCGCTTCAACCGTGTTCGCGTTCAGGTCGGGCATTTTCAGCTCGGCGATCTCGCGGATCTGGGCAGTGGTGATGTTGCCGACTTTTTCACGATTCGGCTTACCAGAAGCCGTTTCCAGACCGATCGCCTTCTTAATCAGAACGGCGGCCGGCGGCGTTTTGGTAATGAAGCTGAAAGAACGATCCGCATAGACGGTGATTACCACAGGGATAACCAGACCGGCCTGCTTTGCCGTACGCTCGTTGAATTCTTTGCAGAATCCCATTATATTGACGCCGTGCTGACCCAGCGCCGGACCGATCGGCGGCGCAGGAGTCGCTTTGCCGGCGGGCACCTGCAGTTTGATATAACCCGCAATTTTCTTGGCCATGTTTGACACCTCCTCTTCGTTTTGTGGTTCAGGCGGGAGCCACGCTTGCGCGGCGCTTCCCTCCCACTATCACAACACATGATTGCTCATGTCTTGGAAGCAAATAAAAGGTTACTTATAAGGTAACCACCTGGGTGAAATCCAGTTCAACCGGCGTTTCGCGGCCAAACATGGATACAGATACGCGTACCTTTTGCCGCTCGGCATCCACATCGGTCACCGTACCGATAAAGCTCTCCAGCGGACCGGACAGCACACGGACATTCTGGCCGACTTCCACATCCAACTTGACCGGGACCATCTCCACCTGCATGGAGCGTACCTCTTCATTGGACAGCGGAATGGGCTTGGACCCCGGGCCCACAAACCCCGTCACGCCGCGCGTATTGCGCACTACGTACCAGGATTCGTCCGTCATGATCATTTTGACCATGACATAACCCGGATACAGCTTGCGCTGAACCGTTTTGCGTTTCCCGTTTTTAATTTCGATCTGCTCTTCCATCGGGATGGTTACCTCAAGGATCAGATCCTGCAAGCCGCGGTTCTCCACGGTTTTTTCCAGGTTGGCCTTTACCTTATTTTCATATCCCGAATAGGTATGGACGACATACCATGCAGCACTAGCAGTGGTTTCAGACATATTTAGACCAGAGGTATATAACCTCTACCTCCCACCCTAATTTATCACGAGCTTGTACAGCTGGGAAAGTCCCAGGTCAACCGCACCGATCACGATCATGAACAGAATGACAAAGACGACCACAGCCACCGTGTAAGAGATAAGCTCTTTACGGGAAGGCCAGTTCACCTTTTTCAATTCTACCAAAGATTCGCGCACAAAACGGAAGGGCTTGCGCTTTTGCTTTTTATTATTCTGCGCTTTTACCCCGCCCTTGCGCCCTTTCTCGGGTGCAGAAGACCCCGCCGGGTCCTTTTTGAGCGAAATGCCCGCCATAGCTTCACATCCTCAATTCGCAATTAGTTGTCCCGTTTCCCTTAAATCAGGCGCATGGCTTTTAGCGAGTTTCGCGATGTACGGTCTCCGCCTTGCAAAACTTACAATACTTGCGCACTTCCAAGCGATCCGGCGTATTTTTCTTGTTCTTGGTCGTATCATAATTCCGCTGCTTGCATTCCGTGCAGGCCAGTGTGATCTTTACGCGCATCTTCTGGTACCTCCTAGAATTTTCATCACTAAAAAACACCCCAAGGGGTGACGCTTTATTAAATTTATCATACCCCAGGCAAGTTGTCAACCAAAAAAGCCCATCTGGCCAGAGATTTCCGCCCTTTCCGGCAATTTTGTTTGCGCATATAAAAAGCGGGGACAGACAACCCTGTCCCCGCTTTCAATACAATCTTGAACTATTCAATAATGGAAGCCACGACGCCGGAAGCAACCGTGCGGCCACCCTCGCGGATAGCAAAACGCAGCCCCTCTTCGATGGCGATCGGCGTGATCAGCTTCACTTCCATCTGTACGTT